>NZ_JAIQXR010000021.1:0-91366 GCF_020166615.1 Sphingobium sp. 3R8
CCATCTGGTCTGCGGGGTGAGGGCGCTGCTGCATGGGCGCTCCGATGACTGGTTGGATTGGCGGAGACGGCGTCGTCTCGACGGACTGCCCGCTTCGCCCATCGCTAACAGCATTTGTCATCATTAATGAAACAAGGCGACAGCTCGTCCGTTCTGGCTCCCTGGTCCACAACTATGGGGAGCAATATGGGTCGGTCACCTGATTACGCACGCTATCTGCGCCTCGCAGTGGAGCATCAGCAGGAGGCGGAAGAAGCCGAGTCTCGCCATGAAGACTATGCATTGGTTGCGTCTCACCTTCAGCGCGCAGCCTACTACCGCTCTTTGGCGGAGCAAGCGGCTCAAATTCATGCGGCTGAAGCTGAGACAAAGTCCGGTGGACCAATCAACTAGACGCGGCCCGTCTGCCGAGGCTAGAGGGGTGTTGACGCATTCCCGCTCAAGCTAGCCAAAAGGCGAGAATGAAAAGCACCTGGTTCATCTTCTATTCGTCGCGGTGCAAAAAGCATCGTGAGATGGCACAAAACGCCCCGTCAGAAGCAGTTCGAGAAACGCATCGGAGGCTGGCAGCGCAATATGCGGAGAAAGCGGCCCGCGCGATGGACAAGCTCATGCATCCCATTGAGCTAGCGCAGTATAATGTCCCAGCGGAGGAACGTAAGGGCTGAAATGCAGGAAAAAGCGTCGAAGATTTGAAACGGGAAAGGCCCGAGCGTTGCCGCCGGGCCTTTGTTAGACGCATCTCGCCTTGCGGCTTTTTTGGGCGTTTTCGTGGCCACTTGCAAGCGAAAACTTAAGCTGCCTCGTCCTCTTCTTCATCTAGCCGATCGCGGATGATCGCGGCAATCTCAGACCACTCCCGCAGATGTCCGCTGTCGTTCAGGAAAGCGGGGTCGACCGGCGGCAGGCGTCGCCGTGTATCCACCGTGGCGGGCGTTGCAGACGCAGCAGGGCGCGGCGGTGGCTTCACCCAGCGCGCAAGCCAGACAGGTTCCGTTGCCCATCCCGCTTCGGCCATATCGACGGTATCTTGGTCCACAGCGGAAAAGGCATATGCGATACAGACCGGCCACCGGTTGATGGCTTCCAGCAGCAGGCGCTTGGCCTTGCGGTTGTGGACGCGATACCGCCTGGCCGCGACCGTGTATCCGACCGCGTCGCCCACGATCATGTCCAGCACCATCTGCTTCGGCGTCGGCAACGCGTCGCGCCAGTAGCCATAGGCCAGATGGGTGCGGACGCGCATGACATGCTCAGCCGTCCGGCCGCCGCCGCGCGACTGGTCGACGCGCGCCTCAAGGCTGGCAACCTTGATACCGACGTCGGCCTCCAGGCTGCGATAGACGTTGCCGATCTGGGCGGCCCATTCAAGCTGCTCCTTGTCGAGCGTGCCGTTGCGGTGAAGCTGGATCAGCGCGTCATCATGGGTGCGGAGCGATCGGTCCCACGTCTCGGGCGTGCCATAGGCCTTGTGCGACCATAGTTCGCGGACCTGCACCGCCTCCTCGATACCCGGCTCCAGCACGACCGGCCGCTCGACCAGCTTGGGCTTCTTCCGGCCCTTTCGCTTACCTTCGGTCACCTTCTCGACCGGGCGCGACCGACCCAACACCAGATGATCGATGCGCTGCTGCTCGCGCTTCCGCGCCGCCGCCAGCCGCGCCATGCGGGCATTGAAACGCTCCACGCCAGCCGGATCGGCGGCATATGCCGCTGACAGGGCTGCCCGCGCCTGCGCAATCCTCTCAGCCCTCGTTAGTGCCCCGGTTCCTGTCACGCTGCGCCTCCATCAATCACAGCAAGCCGCAGCTTATGCTGCCCGCACCAATGTTGATCCCATGTGACGGGCCAATGAGCGTTCTGAGCAGCGTCCATGCTGTTGGCACCAAGGGCCATCGCCTCCGGGTTTCGAATGCCGATCGGCGGATTGAACCGACATTCGCCGGTGCCGTAGTCGTCCACGGTATAGTTTCCGTCTTCGAACGCGCTGACCTCGCCGAACTTCAATTGGTTCCAGAAGCGGCAGGTGTCACAGCTCAGCTTCATCGTCGCCCTCCGCTTCGTCGCCAGTCAGCAAACGGGCCCCCGATCGCGGATAGCCATCCCAGCGCCGGTTCAAAAAGACCGAGACGTTCACGTCATCCAGCCGCTCTTCCACCGCCAGAATGACCTTGCTGACAAGGCTCTGGCCGCCCAGGATATCCAGCGTCGCGCCGATATGATGGATGGCAAACAGCAACCCGGAAAGTCGCCCATCGACCCGCGTGGACGAGGTCACAGCGGGCAGCGCTTCACCCATCGCCTCCGCCCGGATTTCCTCGCAAAGCGCCGCGACCTGCTCAGCGACTTTCGCGATATTTTCATGCGCCGACATCATCCCCAATTCCTTTCGATGGTGAGCTTCAGGATGTCCCGCGCAACGGGGCGCTGGCCATCAAGAAGCAAGGTACGCGGCCGAAACAGGGCATCCATAGCGATTGCGAGATGCCCCACCGTCAAGGCGTCGCCCCAGGCCTTCTCAGCAATATGGCTGATCCAGAACAGCAAGTCCTGGGCAGTCTCGACCCGCTCAATGTCGACCTCGTACTTCGCGCGCAGCGGATCGTCGTGGTTGGGGCACCGGCAGAGCACAATCCGCTCAGCGTCGAGCAGCCACGGCCCCCAGCGGTGGAGATGTGCGTACCGTTCCCGCCCACCCCGAAATTCTGAGATTGGCACCAACTGGTACGCATTGGCGGCCTCTCGATTTTCACCGAACATGGAAATCCTCCTGCGTGGGTCGCGCGCACGCGCGGTGTTGAGTTATAATATTACCTGTAGGGATATCCCCCCTTTCAGGGGGGTATCCCGTACAGTGCGCGGGCAGGTGCGCAGGCGCGCGCAAGCACGCGAGGGGGAACCCTCCCGGAACCTCCGGAACCACAGCTTCCGGCAACCTCCGGAACCTCCGGGACCAGAGGCAATCGTCCCTCAGAGTTGCAGCCATCGGCCCACCTCCACGAACTCTTTCATCTGGTCATGGCCAGTTTTGCGCTCTACGACCTTGAGAGCGCCCTCCCTTATCCACACTGTAATCATCTTGTTAATCCGGCGCTTCTCAGCGTCGTCATGGGGATCGACGTCCAAGACCTTGGCGACCAGCTTACCGGCCCATAGCGTCGACGCGGAATGCTTCCGCGAAGACCCTGGGGCTGCATCGATTTCACGCTGAATATGATAGAGTTGCCGGGCCGTAACGCCCGCGAACGTGTCTGGTGCTTCCCAGCACTCTATCGCGCCAATATTGTCCTCGGGGCCAGTATCATCCCCATTCCCAAGCCCCACGCCGACGAACTGAAACCAGTTCGCTGCCGATGGAGCCGGAGCCTTGTTGTTCTTGTCGTCGTAGACCGAGAAGAACCGCTTCCGGTCGCATTCTGGTATGCGAAATTCTTCCGCCACCTCCTTTGTCATTTTCTGAAATACGAGGCATGATCGGGCCGCGTTGATCATCGATACTGCGCCACGGGCATCGAAGGCCGATGCCTCTGATCCGTTGGGCTTGCGAACGTGATGGGCTAAGCTCACCGCGCTGTTCGTCTCGTGCGCGATTCTAACCCACTCCTTGGTAACGGCATCGATCGCGCCATTATTGTTTTCATCGACCGAGTGGCTGGAAACGAACGGGTCGATGTCCAGATAGTCGACCTTGTTGCGCTTCATTTCTTCTATGACAGCCTCGGCTACAGGCTTCCTGACCGTGAACCCGCCAGTCTTTTCCTCTACCGCCAGCTTCAGCGTCCCCGATGAAGCGCTATCGACGCCGTCGAGGAAAAGGCGGTCGCCCAAGTCATCGGGGGTAATGTCCCACGCCTTCATAAAGGCGTGAACAGTCTTCTCGACCTCTTCCATCTCATCTTCGAGGTTCCAGAGCCAAACCCGGTGAGGGCCGTTCCAGACCGTCGTGTTAAGAAGATTTCGGCCTGTTGCGATGCAAAGCGCGCGCCCGACCTTATAGGTGGTTTTGCCAGCAGCGCCGGGCGCGATAACAGCCGACACCTGCTTGCGCCGCAATTCATATCCGTACAGAAATTGCCGGCGCGGAATGCTGGATGGTTCTCGCCATGTGAAAGGGGTGGCGCTGACGATCGCAGCAGGGGATGTCTCCATGCCATAATTGGATGGCGGCCTCTCAGGCCCAGGCCACCTGGCCGCGTCCAGCGCTGCCCGTACAGATGCCCCGCCAAATTCGCGTTCATCATCTTCGAAGTCGCGCGCGACCGTCATGCTGCGCGCCTCAACGGGAAAGCTACCTTGGCGCCGATCTCCAATGCCGCCGCTTCCGCCGCTTCCTTGTCGATGTTGGTGGGGAGGTGGCTGTCGTCGTCACCGCAGATTATATAATTGAGGTCAGGGCGGGCGTTGTTCCAAAGGCGTGCGACGGCGGCGATGTTCTTGGCCGAAAAGGCAGCGATGCAAGGATATCCGGTCGCGCGACATACTGCCGCCATGGTCGCGACGCCTTCACCGATCCCGACGGTTTCGCCTTGGCGCGATAGCTCACCCATAAGGAAGAACAAGCCATCGGTCTTGCCACCGCGCAGGAATCGCTTTGTCCCGTCGCCTGATATGCGTTGCAGGTTCCAAAGCGAGCCTGCGCCGTCATACATCGGCACCAACAGCTTCCCGGCATCCTGGCGGAACAGGAAAGGGTCCAAGCGCTTCTTCAGCAAATAGACGTGGTCAAGCCCGACTGGCCCCGCTCTGCGCCATAGCTCACGGGCATCCTGCGCGGCCTCGCTTTCGCTGCGCTCGCGTTCCTCCTGCCGTCGCAGCTTCGCCGCGGCCCATTCCACCTGAAGCTGCCGCTTTTCCTCTGGTGTAAGAGACAGGTCGCGATCGATGCGCCATTTCCGGCTTATGCCAAGGCGGTAGTTACCGAATGCGCCCGCCGGACGATCGTCCAGATAAAGGGTTGCCCAGCCGTTCTGCCGGCCCTTGCCGTCTCCATCACAGTGAAAGCGGATCAGCTCGCCAGACGCCAATCGCTGGGCGATTGGCTCAGTCGGCTTTACGCCCTCCATCTCCATCGCGCCGATGAAGTCCGCGACGGCTATGTGCCAGTCCCCCGCCATGGCGGTCACTCAGCCTCGATGACGTCGCGAGCCACAAACGTCGCGTTTTGCAGAGCCAAGTGCTGCAAAACGTCTATCGGGATCGTGTCATTTGGCCAATTACACGCCAATGAAAGAAATCGAATGCAGCGCTCATACGTGGGGATTTCAATGGGCCGACCTGCCTCGATCCTATCGAACAGCTTACCGTCGTTGATTGCCCTTGAGGACAGCGTCTTCAGCGATACCGACGGTCGGCTAGGGGCATGGGCGTCAACCCAACGACCACTGATCCATTTCAAGTTGCCGATAAGGTCCATCTACACACCTCGTTAACTCCGAGGTTTTAATACGGGCTACAGCCCGCATTAGTCAAGGGCTATCGCCCGCATGATTTTATTGTCCGTTCGGGCTATGGCCCGTTTAGGAGGAACTTATGACTGAAGAGAAAAAGAAGGGCCGGTGGGAGATAATCGTGCCGCCATTGGAACTGACGCTTGAGCGCATTGATGAGCGCTTAAAGGAGCTTGGCCTTAGCGACCGTCAAGCGTCCATTCGAGCAACGGGTTATCCGGATGCGATTCGCGAGATTCGGCGCGGTAAAAGGCCGAGCAGCGACCGGTTCATTCAGTTGGCAAATGCGTTGGAAACAACGCCCGACTATCTGTCCGGGCACGTCGAGCATCAGAGCCAGGCATTTTGGAGAACCACAACGCAATCAGCCCTTCCGATCGAGGGCGTAATAGAGCTTCCGCGGAATATACCGGTTTATGGAATTGCCGATGACGGTGGTATCGGCGCGATGGATTTCGACGGCGCCAAGGGTATCGAGGTCCTAAAGTATGACCTTTCTAAACCGATAGACTACTGCCGACGCCCGCCCCGTCTGGCGCTCCGAGATGACATTATCGCTATCTCCGTATTCGGCACCTCCGCATATCCGAGGTTTGAAGAGGCAGATATCCTATACCTCGAGCCCGACATGGGGCGTGACGGCGACTATGTTTTCTTGGCTTTAAAAGGCGATGTCACCGACCGCTCTGGCGCGCCAGGTCGGTGGATGATGCTCAAGCGCCTCGTCAACAACACGCCAGTTCTGCGGGACGATGAAAATCCCTTTCAGGTATCTCACCTTGTCGAGCAGTTTACACCGCCGGTCCAGTTCAAGGTTCCTGCAGATTTAATTTCCAAAAGATACAAAGTGTTAACGCAAAATCAACTTCTTTCGCTTTGAGATGCGGGCAATAGCCCGTTGACGCGGGCTATTGCCCGTACTAACTCTGTCTTCGCCAGCTGAGAGTTTAAAAATCTCAGAGGGCGCAGGCAGGGCGTCCGCATGGGCCAACCCTGTCGTTCAGACAGGAGACCCCGAACATGGCCGACGCCACCACGGCGCGGAGCGTTGACGCTTCGCGAACAGCACCCCCGCGCCTCCAGATCCCAGCGCTTTCCGACACAACTATGGATCACGGGCATACGCACGTTTTCTATAGCTCTGGCGAGCCGTATATCGAGCAGGCCTATGCGCTGCTGGAAGTGCTGAAAACCTCCTTCAGCGCCTCGGATGAGATCGTAAACCAAAAGTTGGCAGGTGCCGACGGCAGGGACCGTTTTACAACGTTGGCGGATGCCCGTGGTCACACGCTTGGCCTCGCCATGGAGGGCGTTCAATCGCTGCTCGGCCTCGCCCGCCATATGGACGACGTGTTCACGATCAACGAGCATAACCACGGCCTCGACAGCGAGGGCCGCTGACATGGCCCTCAATCCCGACATTCAAGCCATCTTCGGCGACAGTCCCGCACGGGCGCTGACGTGGGCGAAGGCCATCATCGCCAGCCAAGGCGCAGCGATGGAAACCGAACACAAGATGGCGGTCGACCATGGCGACTCTGGCGAATTTTCCGCCATGTCGTGGTCGGTCCACGCCGAGGCTTTGGACGCCGCTCACGCGCTTATCAAAGTAGCCGAATTTATCGAGAAGGCCGCGCGTCGATGACCCGCCTCCGCAAGATCATAGCCGCGATCGAGCCTTGGTATCACTGGGGTCCTCATGGCGGCGCGTCGCTGAAAGACGAACGCGGCGGCGATGGCGGGTTCTTCATGTTCGAATGGTTCGGCCTCCAAATCCTCATCGCGTTCACGCGCTTTCCCAAGGAAAAGTGACATGACCCAGCTCAGCTATGCCATCGCGCGCATCAATTACCTTGTCAGTCTCGCGGCGTATAATGCGGCGGATTTCACCGGCATGACAGTCGATGAAGATGAGGCTTTTACCAACGCCCACTATGACAAGTGGGACGCGGTCCTTCAGGCTCCCGCAACGAGCAGCGCTGATTTGCTCGAAAAGATGACCATGATTGATGAAAGGTACATCGTTGATTGCGAGGCAATCCCCGATGTCGACTGGAAAGCGCTCAAGCGCGATGTCGCAGCGCTGGCAACGTCTCAGATCGCGCCCCCCAGCGCGGCATGCGCTGACAACCCGACATGGCAGGCATGGCTGCATTTCGCTGATGACGCATGGAAGGACGACAGCGACCGTGCCGGAACCGAACAAGCTCGCGCTGGCGAACGGTTGCTGGCGGATTGCACCGCTGCGTCGCCGCTGGGCGTCGCTGGCAAGCTCCGTTACGCGCTTTATCTGAATGCGACGACGCAGTGGCTTCGAGCGCTGGCTCTGGGTGCCGACGTGCCCGACCTCGTCGCCAAGCTCGACATGGAGGACGCCGTCAATCAGGCGCTCTGGTCCTCGATCCAGAGCCTCGAAGCGATGGATGCGCGCCCATGACCTACATCATCATAACTCAGCCGCACCCGCTGGATAACCTTTGGGGCGTCGCGTTGGAGGCCGTTCAGGCGGCGGAAGACATGTTCGAGGCGTTGGGCGAAGACTACACCAATGACGAAGCCAACAGCGCAGGCGCCGCGCTGTCAGAAGCCCTTGGTGCGGTGTGGGCACTGCCCGCGCGGAACATGTCCGACATTATCGTCAAGCTGAACCTCGCCGACCTTGATGGCGCTACTCGCGATGACTGCCCGGTCAGGGAAATCATGAACGAGGCGACCGAAATTCTCGACGCCGGCATCGCGCGCGGCACAAAGCTGAAAGCGCTGAACCCCGAATTTCTGGAGGGCGTGACGCTATGAGCCGCTGTTCCAAATGCGTCCACTTCCTGCGCGGTGGCACCAACGGCAGCAACCGCCCACCCAGCGACGTGGTGCGCAACGATGATGTCGGCTTGTGCCGACGGCACCCACCTATCTGGCTTCCGGCCGATCCCGATGAGGACAGCGGTAGCTTCAATTTCCCTGCCGTCCACATGGACCACCGCTGCGGCGAGTGGTCGGACAGCGGCCCATGGGAGGAAAGCCCACTATGCTGAAACGCTACGCCATATGTCGCAACTGTCGCCATTGGCGGCAGGGCGTTCCCGCCGACATGCGCCAGCCCGCGCTGGAGGATATCGGATCGGACGTGGGGGCCTGTGAAATGGCACCGGCCGCGCTGTTCGAGCGCGACGGCGAGCTAGTTGCGTTCCAGCCGATCGTCCACTTCAGCCGGTCCTGCGCTGACTTCGATCAGCCGCTGCGCGACCCCGACCCAGACGTTGACGGCCCCGATGACGACGGCCCCGATGAGGGCGAGCCGCATCCCAGCCTCGACCGCGTCCGTAAAATCTTCCCGATCCGGCGCACGCCGATCGCCGCATAGGAGCATAGCCCGATGCCTACCGCCGACACTACCGCGCGCGACTACACCGCCGCCGAGGTCACCGCCTACGAAGCTTATTTAAGCGCAATCGCGGAACACAACATCATCTGCGCACGCCCCGGAGCGACGACGCGCGAGAAGATGGACGCCGCTTTAGCGGCCGATCGCGCGTTGAAGCGCTTCAGCGAAGCCGCAGGAATGGACTTCGGCCGCGGCACTCGTTCGCCCGCTGACATCGCGACGGTCACAACGCTAGCCTCAGAACTCGCGTCTGCCAACGAGGTGATCCGCAGTGCCTATTCTATGCTGCTGGGCATTCTCAACATTGGTTCGCTGGACTATTGCAAGCCGGGCGACAGGGACAATCACAGCGCCTGTATAACCCTGCTGGAGGACGCCGCGAAGCTGCTGCGCGCCGGTGTCGCCAAGGCAGACGGCGAATGACGAACGTCCGCCTCACCGTGCCGAATATGCCCGCCTTCATGGTGGCGCGTAAAGGCCGCACCGCGCGCCCCGGCAGCACATTGCCGCGGCGGCGATATCTGACCCTCGACGAAGCCGCGACCGATGCGGAGGCGGAAGCCGCCGCCGCGCCGGGCCGGGTCATGATCGTATTTCAAGAAGTGCTTCGCGTGAAAGCCGAAGCCGACCCTATTCCGGCCGCTAATGCCCCCAGGCGGTCGGGAGGGCCGGGCGACATTCCCCCGATGTCGCCCGGCTCGAAAGGTGGTGTGTGATGGACTGCGCCCATTGGGACACTCGTCGGCTTGGGCTTCTGGAAGCAGCCGGTCTTCTCAGGCGGCTGGCCGATGAGGAAAAGGACACCGCGAACCGCACTGTTCCTGCGAAGGTCAATCGCGAGCGCCGCGCGCGGGCGGGCGGGTTCAGCAGAGTGGCGGGCATTCTCGAACGTCGCGCCGAGCGGCTGGGCGGTCTGAGATGATCCTCGAAGTCCCCGTCTACCACCATCCCGACGGATCGCGGACCATCGGCCAGCCCGATCCGCGCCACGGCGTGAGGCTGGGCAGACTCGCCATGGCGATGCTGAACCGCAAGAATTGGGCACTGGATCCGAACACAGCGGAATCGCATAGGAAATCGGCCCGAAACCCGCAGAAATCTGGGCCTTTAGGGGTGGATTCGGTCCGAAAGCAACTCGGTGGAATCACCCTGCCGGTTTCAGCGCTCAGCACCAGCCGAAAGCCCCACAAATCAGCCGTTTTACCCGGCCGGTTACCCATGCCAGCACCACCCCCTGCGACTGCCTGTCCTGCCAGACCGGCCGCCCGGATTACCCCTGTTTGATCGAGGATGCCCAGCCATGAAGAAAATCCGAGAAGATCGCGTGATCGCTATGGCCGACTGGCTGGAGACGATCCCGACCGATCCCCCCTTTTACAAGCATCCTGACTGGGAAAACTTCCTCGACCTGAGCGATGCTGAAATCTCGGCTTGCGAGGACTTGATGCGGGTGCGCGCCGCTGGCGCGGAGAGCGAGGCAGCGAAGTTGCGGGCCGAATTGGACCATCGCCATGCCGCACCCAAGCCCCAGCCGATCGATACCGCGCTGAAGAATGGCGGGTGGATTTTGGGTCACGTTCCGAAGAATGCCCCGTATCCGTATAATCATCCGTGGGTCATACTCACGTGGGGGGACGAAGGCTGGGCCGAGGACGATGGAGGCCAACATGAACCCATCGAATGGCTTCCACTGCCGGACCCGCAGCCGACGCCGACTGGATGGGCACCGGCCAGCGGGATCATCAAAATCGCGGAGATCACAGGTAAAGGCTGGAAGATCAACGGCCAGCCGGCCGAAGTGCCTTGGCGCTGGGAAGTGTACATCGAGAAGCCAGATGGCTCGATAGATGATTACCGCGAACTTTGGCATTATGCGACCATCGATCAGGCGCAAGCGCGTGCGATAAAGTGGCGCGATAAATTCGGCCTGCCAGTCGTCACCGTGTCGCTCGATCAGAAGGTCGTTGCCATGCTGCCTCCGGTGACCCGCCAATGACCGATCCCGACCTTATCGAAGCCCGCGACATCGTGAAGGCGACCCTCGACCCGCAGAGCCACAAGGCCTGCCATTGCCGGACCGAGATCGACGCGGGCCAGTGGGATCGCGGGCACAAGGTCCGGGCGACGCTTGCCGGGATCAGACGCGGACGCGCGCTGGCGCGGACGTGCGACTGCGCCGTTTGCGCCAGCGATATGAAGGGCATCGTGCCGTGTGTGCGAGAGGAAGTGCAATGACCATCGCCGAAAATGAAGGCCTTCGCGCCCAGGTCGCAAGCCTCCTAATGTTTGCGGGCATGAATCCGGTTTCGGACAAGCTGATCCGCGACATTATCGCGAAGGTCGAAGATGAGTGCGTACGAAATTCGTACGCACTGCCGCACCTTCCAACGCTCGAAATGATCGCAGCAGCGTGGGACGTAATCGATAAAGCGAAGTTGGCCGGCGGTATCAAGCGGCTCGGTCCCGGCCTTGGCGTCGCGGAGGTATGGCAGGCTATGGCGGCCGTTGCGGCGGAGGCGAACCAATGACACCTGTCGAGAAAATCGGCAAGCAACTGACCGAAGGCGCGCTCAGCGCGATCGGGAAATGGGTGATCATCGCTGCGCTGTGCTTGGCGGCCTGGCAATGGATATCACCTCCCGCGCGCGACGCGACCGACCCACCGTCCGGCCCTCGCAGTGGGATGCGCTTGCGTACCGACAACGGCACCGGCTGCCAATATCTGGAGACGAAGGGCGGGGCGCTGTCGCCTCGGCTGGGGTCGGATGGCAAGCAGGTCTGTGGCCCGACTGGGGTGGAGGCGTTCGATGGCAAGTAATCCGGATCGCCTCATTTCGCTTCAGGACGTGATGCGCATGACGTGCCTGACCGCCGCTGGCATCAAGGCGAGGGAGGATGCGGGGGCGTTCCCCAAACACTTCTTTTCTGGTCCGCGGCGCCCCAAGTGGAGCGCGGGCGAAGTGAATGCTTGGATGATCGACCAGCCGATCCCGGCGAAGGCTTTTTCCGATGCTCACCCGCGCGTCCCTAAAGGTTTCTGCATCAATGAGGCCGCGCTGGTCCGGCAAGCGCCTCAATATAATGGGCGCCACATGAACGCCGACAGGCTCCGCTCCTTTGCTGTGCCGGTCGAGGATTTAATGCACGGCGGAACCGGCATCTATTTCCTCTGGCGGGGCGATACCGTGGTCTATGTGGGCCAGACAAGGACGGGATATCTCCGCATCGCCAGCCACCTTGCTAATTCCGCTATGGCCTTCGACGCTGTGGGCTTCATGCGGTGCGATGCCGAGAGCCTCGATGCGGCGGAACGAGCCTATCTGGATAGGCTCTTACCAGAATATAATACTGATCCGACCACCATGAAACTAAAGCGGAGGATCGTCCGATGAACGATCGCAGCCGCGACAACCTTCTGCGCATCGCGGAGGTGAAGGCCCGCACTACGCTGTCCAGCGCCACGATCTACCGGAAGATAGGGAAGGGGACGTTCCCTGCATCGCACCGCATCAGCGACGGCTTGGTCGCGTGGTACGAATCGGATATCAATGCATGGGTGGCTGACCCGATGGGATGGTCCGGTTCTATGGAAGGTGCTGCGCAATGAAGATTATGGTCGTCGGGATGCCTTCAGAGCCAATTCACGAATTCGCTAGCGGCGAGGACATGGTCGCGGCGGCGCCGGCACATGGCTGGACTCTCACTGGTTACGAGGACATGCCGCATCTCAACGAGGCGCTTCGGGGGATGCCGAAGTTCATGGAACTGCACGGACCGGCGGGCGGCGGCGATTCGGTTCGCTACGAAACATGGGAAGCGAACAACCTCTATTCGAGCAAAAACGGGACGGGGGTATAAGTCGGGGTATGGGTTTTACGACGTCGTCGTAAAACCGCATAAATACGTCACTTATGCCCCATATTTCGACGGGCACCCTCTCCGCCACGACTTTCCTAAGTGATTGTCGTTACTTAACCTTCTGACAAAGCGTCGCTTTCCACCGCCTCGGTGCTACAAAGTGGTGCTACAAAATGCGGTTGATGACGCATGTTCGAAGGTCGAGTGATGGCGGATTCGAAGTCCGCATCGTGGTCCCCGTGGGCCTTCGCTCCACGATTGGAAAAACGAACCTGACCCGACGCCTCGGGCGGCTCTCGAAATCGGATGCCAATCGTCTGGCCGCGCCGGTCATCCAGCAGTTCCACGATCTCATTGAGCGAGCAAAGGTAGGACCGCTCGACGATCCATCCCCTGTGCCTGTTGCCGTCGCCACCTTGCCCCAGCCTTCGAGGCCTTATCCTCGGCAGGCTTCCTCACCGAAACTGATGGCAATCTTCGACGGGTATCTGCGCGAACGGCAGCCGTCGCCTGCAACGATCAAACGGTGGCGTCCGGTGATCACCCATCTCGTCGATCATCTCGGGCATGACGAGCCGCGCAGCATCAGCGCCGATGACATCATTGGCTGGAAGGAGGCGCTGGCCCGTCAAGGCGCGAGTGGGCGGACGATCCGCGAAGTCTATCTCGCTGCCGCCAAGGTGGTGTTCGCATGGGGCGTCGAGAATCGGAAGCTGGACGCCAACCCCGCCGCTGGCGTCTCCGTGCGGGTGCCGAAGCGGCACCGCCCGCGTGGGCCGAGCTTCACCTCGGCCGAGGCGCGCACGATCCTGTCGGCATCGCTCTCAAGGGATCAGGGCAAGATCAGCCGAGAGCACGCTCTGGCTCGACGGTGGATACCATGGATGTGCGCCTACAGCGGCGCGCGCGTCGGCGAGATTGCTCAGATGCGAGGCCGGGACATCATTGAGGTGGAGGGCATCTGGGCGATGCGGATCACGCCGGAGGCCGGGTCGACCAAGAGCGGGCAAGCGCGGATCGTGCCGCTTCACCCGCATCTGGTTGAGCAGGGGTTGCTGAGGGTAGCGGAACAGGCTGGCGACGGACCAATCTTCTACGACCCCGCGCGTGGTCGAGGCGGGTCTGCTGGCAACGCCCATTATCGGAAGGTCGGTGAACGGTTGGCCGCATGGGTGCGCGACCTCGGCATCAATGACCCGCATGTCCAGCCCAACCATGGGTGGCGGCACCTTTACAAGACCCTCGCCCGCCGAGCGGGCATGGAGCCCGAGGTGCGCGACGCGATCCAAGGCCACGCGCCTCGTAGCATCGGTGAGACCTACGGTGAGTGGCCGATCGATGTCTTGGCTCGGGCGGTCAACCGCTGCCAAGGTTCAATGTCGGTGGATCGGTGAACCGGGCGTCCCCGCACCCGGGAACGCTCACCACTTTGTAGCACCGAGGCGGTGGAAAGCGACGCTTTGTCAGAAGGTTAAGTAACGACAATCACTTAGGAAAGTCGTGGCGGAGAGGGTGGGAAGCCGTTCTCCGCCAGTTTCTCCACGAAATCTGTTTTCGTCGCTCTCGAAAAGGGCGGCTGTACGTGTCGCTTCACGCCTCTTTCTCTTGACGGCCAATATGGGATCGCGCGGCATGACGCGGGGCGGCGTGCGATATGTCGATCCGGTTCGTGTCATCGATAGTGACGACGCGCTGGCGCGCAACGCGCCTTGCCGCCACTCCCGGTCTGGAGGGCGCGAAATCCGGGCCCTGGAGCAGAATCTTGTCCGAAGGACGGCCTTCGGTCCGCCCCGCGGCGATCAATGATTGCTGACGAGCAGAACCCTCAATTCCTCCCAAAGCGGACTGTTGAATTGCAGAACATATGTCCCCGCGACATTATAGGGCGCCTCTGTGAGGTCCAGGCAGCGAAAGCCCCCTGCCTCGATGTCGATATTTTGGGGCGTATCCAGCTTCCGATAGGAATTTGTCAGCAGACAATATTTGAATTTGGGGAAAAGCTTTGCGGCAAATCCCATGATGACGTCATCGGGCAGATGCTGAAGCACGTCTTTCATGATCAGCAAATCGCCGCCTCTGACATCCATGACATCGTCCGGCATGACGTCGAAATTCGCGTCATCCGATGAGTGAAGCGCGATATTTTGAGCGACTATGGTGGGAACGACATCATATCCCTGATAGGATACGCCGTCGTAATTGATGAACTTCGAAAACTGCCAGTCGCCGCAGCCGACGTCTGTCACCGAACGAATATTGTTCAGGGCGATGAATTGCTCAAGAAACATACGGTATGCCATGGTGTGATACGGGCTTGATCCGCTGCCCGAATGGCCACCCCAATCCGAAACATCCTTGTCGTATTTGTGTGAAAACACAGACGCTAACGGTAGGGACTGCATGTTATCTCTCCACTTCACGCTATGAGGAGAATGGGATAGCCGCGCTACATGACATGTCAACCGATGTGCTGCCGTCATGATGTCCTTCCATTGCCGGATTATGGGGCGTCGCTGCGTCGGTGTCGGAAAGCCGCTGTCTGCCGTAGTCCGACCGGCGCATTTTGGGACGGAGTTCGCGCAAGATCGACCGATTGTCGCCGGGAGGCGGCGATGCCGTGGCCCCGTCCCAGGGCAATCTTTCCGGCAGCGGCCGATACCGGACCTTGGAAACGGTAAGTTTCGATTGAGAACCGGAACAGAAACATTTGTCAGAATTTTAGCCCCTGCGCGGCGGGGACCTGCCCGTTCGGTGGCGGGCGCCATCGACCATCGAGACGAGGAATTTCCAATTGCCCGAACGTCGTAGCTGGCCAGCCATCATCCTGGGTTTCGTCATCGCCGCCATAGGCGTGGTTTTGACAGGCGGGGGCATATGGCTCGCTACATTAGGCGGCTCGCTTTATTATGGGCTGGCCGGGGTAGCGATGCTCTTCGCCGGCGTGATGCTGATGCGCAGTCGGATGCTGGGCGCCTACGCCTATATCGCCGTCGTGGCGGCCACCGTGCTCTGGGCCTTTTTCGATGCCAGCAGCAATCTCGTCTGGGCGCTGGTGCCGCGCATCATCGCGCCGGTCGTGCTGCTGGTCGCGACCTTCCTGGTCATGCCGACGCTGACGCGGGCGGCCAATCGCTGGAAGCTGGCGGGCGCGGGCGTCGGCGTTGCGGTCGTGGCGACGGCGCTGTTGTTTACCTTCCTGGGTACGCGCGACGTTTCGGTCGCGGCGCTGCCTGCGCCAAATTCGATAGGGATGATGGACCCGTCGGGCATGGCGACGGGCGCGGACTGGCCCGCTTATGGCGGTACCGGCGCGGCGCGGCGCTATTCGCCGCTGACCCAGATCAATGCCGGCAATGTTGCGCAGCTCAAGCAGGTCTGGCTGGCGCATACCGGCGACATGCCGAGCGATGCGGCCGCCGCCGCCCAATATGGCGCCGAAACGACGCCGCTGAAGGTCGGCAATGCGCTCTACCTCTGCTCCGCCAAGAATATCATGATCTCGCTCGACGCGGCCACTGGCAAGGAGCGCTGGCGCTTTGACCCCAAGGTGCCGAACGCCTGGATTCCCTACACGGCCGCCTGCCGCGGCGTGAGCTATTATGCCGTCCCGAACGCCGCGCCCGGATCGCTCTGCGCCAGGCGGCTGATCGAAGGGACGCTGGACGCGCGCCTGATCGCGGTCGATGCCGAAACCGGGCGTCCCTGCTCTGATTTCGGAACCAACGGCCAGGTCGATGCCAAGATCGGCATGGGCAAGGTCTTCCCCGGCCTCGTCTCGATCAACTCGCCGCCGGTCATCATTCGCGGTATCGCGGTGACCGGGCACCAGACGCTGGACGGGCAGCAGCGCTGGGAGCCGTCGGGCGTGATCCAGGGTTTCGACGCGGTCACCGGCAAGCTGCGCTTCGCCTGGGACATGAAGCATCCCGAATGGAATAGCTATCCGCCCGAAGGCCAGCAATGGTCGCGCGGCACGCCCAATATGTGGACGATCGCCAGCGGCGACGAGGCGTTGGGGCTGGTCTATCTGCCGATGGGCAACAGCACGGTCGATTATTGGAGCACGATGCGTTCGCCGGTGGAAAACAGCTTCGCCACCTCGATCGTCGCGCTGGACGTGACGACGGGCAAGCCGCGCTGGACGTTCCAGGCGGTCAAGAACGACGTATGGGACTATGATTTCGGCAGCCAGCCCACGCTGATCGATTATAAGGGCAAGGCCGCCCTGCTGGTGTCGTCCAAGCAGGGCGACATCTATGTGCTGGACCGGGCGACCGGCCGGCCGCTGACGCCGATCGGCACGATCAGGGCGCCGGGCGGCGGCGTCGAACCCAGCCAGCGCGCGCCGACGCAGATCGTCTCGCTGTGGCAGACGCTGCGCAAGGCGCCGCTGACGGAATCCGACATGTGGGGCATGTCGCCGATCGACCAGATGATCTGTCGCATCAATTTCCGCCGGGCGAGTTATAACGGCTTCTTCACGCCCCCTGAAACGACCCGCCATTCGATCGAATATCCCGGCTATAATGGCGGGACGGACTGGGGCAGCGTCGCCGTCGATCCTGCGCGGGGCGTCATCGTCGCCAACTATAACGACATGCCCAATTATGTCCGCCTCGTGCCCCGCGCCGAAGCCGACAAAAAGGGCTGGTTCACCCGCGAGCAGAAAGCCGACATGGCCAGGCAGGACAAGGGCGGCAACGCCAGCCGGGGTGGCAAGCCCCATGCCGAGGGCGCGGGCGATCCGCAGGCGGAAACCCCCTATGCGATCGATGTGAATGCCGGATGGCAGATGCCCTTCACCGGTATGCTGTGCAAACAGCCCCCCTATGGCGGTATCCGCGCGATCAACATCGCCACCGGCAAGACGATCTGGGACCGCCCGTTCGGATCGGCGCGCAAGAATGGCCCGTTCGGTATCCCCAGCTATCTGCCCTTCACCATCGGCACGCCCAATAATGGCGGCTCGGTGGTGACGGCGGGCGGCCTGATCTTCATCGCGGCGGCCACCAACGACCTGTTCAAGGCGATCGACCTCAGGACCGGCAAGATCATGTGGCAGACGGCGCTGCCCGCTGGCGGACAGGCGACGCCGATGGTCTATGAACAGAATGGCCGTCAATATGTGGTGCTGATGACCGGCGGCCATCATTTCATGAAGACCCCGATCGGGGATCAGGTGATCGCCTGGGCCCTGCCGACCAAAGGATGATGCGTGACGTCCCATACAGGCCAGCCAGCGGCGCCGTTTGAATGAGCGATCCGGGGTGGACCGCCCATATCCGGGCCAACATCGTCCTCTATGGCGCGCTGGCGGCCAATATGGGGATCGCGGTCGCCAAGTTCGTGGCGGCTGCGATCACCGGATCGTCGTCGATGCTAACCGAAGGCTTTCATTCGCTGGTGGACAGCGGCAACCAGTTGCTGCTGCTTTACGGCCAGAAGCGCGCACGCCGCCCCGCCGATCGCGCCCATCCCTTCGGCTATGGCCGCGAACTGTATTTCTGGGCGTTCGTCGTCGCGATCCTGATCTTCGCCGTGGGCGCGGGTGTATCGATCTACGAGGGCTGGGCGCATATCCAGGCGCCCGAGCCGCTGCGCGACCCCGCGATCAACTATATCGTCCTGGGCATCGCCTTTGCGATGGAGGGCGCGTCCTGGCTGATCGCGATGCGCGACTTCGATCGCAAACGCGGTGCGGCGAGCTGGTGGCAGTCGGTGCGGCGATCGAAAGATCCCGCGGGCTTCATCGTCCTGTTCGAGGACAGCGCGGCCCTGATCGGCCTCCTCATCGCGGGCGTCGGCATCTGGGCGAGCCATCATTATGGCGATGCCCGGATCGATGGGGTCGCATCGATCCTCATCGGCCTGGTGCTGGCCTTCGTCGCCATCATGCTCGCGCGCGAAGCCAAGGGCCTGCTGATCGGGGAAAGCGCCGACCCGGCTTTGATCGAACAGGTGTGGCGTGCGGTCGAGCGTCGGCCGGAGATCGTGGCGGTCAATCATGTCAGGACCATCCACACCGCGCCCGATGCGGTCTTCGTCGCGATCAGTGCGGATTTCGAGGATGCGCTGACCATGGGCGAGGGCGAAACCCTGATCGAAGCGATCGAAGCCGAACTCAAGCGCGCCATGCCGGAGCTGACGTCCATTTATATCCGGCCGGAAAAGCGGGAAGATGCCATTCATGTGCTTTAGGACATTTGCAGGCCGTCAAACGGAATGTCGACCGGCCCCGGATAACCAGGATCACCCCAATTTCCCTATACTGGCAAGGCGGTCGTATATTTGGTGAGCGACAGCGCGAAATGCGACGATGCGCCGCCGACGGCAGGATGTTCCAGCAGGACGCGCATCAGGAAGCGCTCATAATCCTCGACGTCCGCCGCGACCACGCGCAGCAGATAATCCCAGTCCCCCGACATGGAATAGCATTCGATGATCTCCCGCCGCTCGCGCACGAACGCCTCGAACGGCGCCCGCACCTCGCGCGCATGGCTGCGCACGCGGATGTTGCAGAAGACATTGACCTTCCGGTCGATCGCCACGGCATTCAGCAATCGGACCGCCGGGCCTAGCACCCCCGCCGCCTCCAGCGCCTTGACCCGCCGCCAGCAGGACGCGGCGGAACTGCCGACCCGATCGGCCAGTTCCGCATTGCTGAGCGTGGCGTCCGATTGCAGCTGGTCGAGAATGCGCCGATCGACGGCGTCCAGATCGATCATGTTTCATATTCCCTCATATTGTGAAACCTGTGGTTCAATTTATGGCGATAACCCGCATATATTGAAACAGGATTTCGGCTTTTCCATGCGATAAGGTCGGCATGGGACAGGATATGCACGAACGACCGAAGGGCGCTGCCGAGGACTGGACCATTGCCCAGGACTGGGGCCGTTATACCGCGGCGGAACATGCGATGTGGGACCGCCTGTTCGAACGGCAGGGGAAGATGCTGCCCGGCCGCGTCGTGCCGGAATTTATGGCGGGCCTCGACATATTGCGCATGGACAAGCCGGGCATTCCCAATTTCGATGCGCTGTCGGAACGGTTGATGAAGGCGACGGGGTGGCAAGTCGTCGCGGTGCCCGGGCTGGTCCCCGACGCCGTATTTTTCGACCATCTCGCCAACCGTCGCTTCGTCGCGGGGCGTTTCATCCGGACCCCCGACCAGATCGATTATCTGGAGGAGCCGGACATCTTCCATGACGTGTTCGGCCATGTGCCGCTGCTCGCGAACCCGGTATTCGCCGATTACATGCAGGCCTATGGGCAGGGCGGGCTGCGCGCCGACGGCCTGGGCGCGATCGAGCGGCTGGCGCGGCTTTACTGGTATACGGTCGAATTCGGCCTGATCCGCCAGGACGACGGGCTCAAGGTCTATGGTGCCGGCATCGTCTCCTCCTATGGCGAATCCCTGTTCGCACTGGACGATCCGTCGCCCCATCGGCTCGGGTTCGATCTGAGGCGGCTGATGCGGACCAACTACAAAATCGACGATTATCAGCAGAGCTATTTCGTGATCGACAGTTTCGAAGACCTTCTGCGCCAGACGGCCCAGACGGATTTCGCGCCGCTTTATGCGGAACTGGACGGTCAGCCCGACCTTGCCACCGACGCGCTGTTGCCGGGCGACCGGGTCTTCACCCGCGGAACGCAGGCCTATGCCCACAGCCGGGCGGCGGCCGGTGCATGAGAGCGCTGAAGACGCCGGCCCTGTTTCATGACTGACATAAAGAGAGAGGATTTGCCCATGGCCACCCACGCCAGCCCTGCAGCGGAGCCTACGACCGACAATCCGCTCGGCCTCAACGGTTTCGAATTCGTCGAGTTCACCTCGCCCGATCCGGACGGCATGGCCGCGCAGTTCGAGCAGCTTGGCTTTACCGCGACGCATCGCCATCCGGTGAAGAACATCACCCGTTACAAGCAGGGTCGCATCAACCTGATGCTCAACCGCGACGATGCCGGTCGCGTCGCGGCGTTTCGGGGCGAGCATGGCGCATCCGCCAGCGCCATGGCGTTCCGCGTCAACGACCCGCAGGCGGCGATGCGCTGGGCGCTGGACCATGGCGCCAAGCGCACCGACGAGGATGACACCGTGATCCAGGGCATCGGCGGCTCCTACCTCTATTTCGTGGCGGACGATGCCGATCTCTATGCCGACTGGGCGGCGTTCCCCGGCTGGCGCGAAGCGGAAGCGCGAAACAATGTCGGCCTCGACCTGCTCGACCATCTGACCCACAATGTCCGGCGCGGCCAGATGCGGGTGTGGAGCGAATTCTACCGCACGCTGTTCAATTTCGAAGAGCAGAAATATTTCGATATCAAGGGACAGGCCACCGGCCTGTTCAGCCAGGCGATGATCGCGCCGGACAAGGCGATCCGTATTCCGCTGAACGAAAGCCAGGACGACAGGAGCCAGATCGAGGAGTTCATCCGCCAATATAATGGCGAGGGTATCCAGCATCTGGCGCTCACCACCGCCGATATCTACGACACGGTCGAGCGGCTGCGCGGGCGCGGGGTGACGTTGCAGGACACGATCGAAACCTATTATGAGCTGGTCGACAAACGGGTGCCCGGCCATGGCGAGGATCTGGAGCGGCTGCGCGCGAACCGTATCCTTATCGACGGCGATGTGGAGAGCGAAGGCATATTGCTGCAGATCTTCACCGAGAATATGTTCGGCCCGATCTTCTTCGAGATCATCCAGCGCAAGGGCAATGAGGGTTTCGGCAACGGCAATTTCCAGGCGCTGTTCGAAAGCATCGAGCTGGACCAGATCCGGCGCGGCGTCATCACGGTGGACGAATGACGGACCTGTTCCTGACCGGCTTTGGCAACCATCATGCGACCGAGGCCGTTGCCGGCGCGCTGCCGGTGGCGCGCAATTCGCCGCAGCGCGTGCCTTTCGGCCTTTATGCCGAGCAGTTTTCGGCGACCGCCTTCACTGCGCCGCGGCACGAAAACCGGCGTAGCTGGCTCTACCGTATGCGGCCGAGCGCCGGTCACGGCCCGTTCCTGGCCTATGATCGCGACAGCCTGCTGCGGTCCGGTCCCTTTGCCGAAAGGCCCGCCTCGCCCAATCGCCTGCGCTGGAACCCGCTGGACATGCCGGTGGAACCCACGGATTTTGTCGATGGCCTGGTCACTTATGCCGGCAATGGAGATGTCGCGGCGGGGGGCGGTTGCGGCATCCATCTCTATGCCGCGAACCGGTCGATGGTCGATCGCGCCTTTTTTTGCGCCGATGGCGAACTGCTGATCGTGCCGCAGGTCGGTACGTTGCGGATCGTGACGGAGATGGGCGTCCTGACCGTTGCGCCGTTGCAGATCGCGCTGATCCCGCGCGGCATCCGTTTCCGGGTGGAACTGCCGGGCGGGCCTGCGCGCGGCTATGTCTGCGAAAATTATGGTGCGCTGTTCCGCCTGCCGGACCTTGGCCCGATCGGGTCCAACGGCCTGGCCAATCCGCGCGATTTCGAAGCGCCGGTCGCGGCGTTCGAGGATGTCGAGCGGCCGACCCAGATCGTCCAGAAATTCGGCGGCAGGCTGTGGGCGACGACCATCGACCACAGTCCCTTCGATGTGGTCGCCTGGCACGGCACGGTCGCGCCCTATCGCTACGATCTGACGCGTTTCAACACGATCAACACGGTCAGCTACGACCATCCCGATCCGTCCATCTTCACCGTGCTGACATCGCCCAGCGACACGCCCGGCACGGCCAATATCGACTTCGTGATCTTTCCGCCGCGCTGGATGGTGGCGGAGGACACGTTCCGCCCGCCCTGGTTCCACCGCAACGTCATGAGCGAATATATGGGGCTGATCGAGGGCGAATATGACGCCAAGGCCGGCGGCTTCGCACCGGGCGGCGCCAGCCTGCACAATGCCATGTCCGGTCACGGGCCGGACGTGGCGAGCCATGACAAGGCGGTCGCCGCAGCGCTGGCGCCGCAGCGGATCGAGGGGACGATGGCCTTCATGTTCGAGAGCCGCCACATGATACGGCCGACCGCCTGGGCGATGGACACGCCGCTGCTGCAATCCGACTATGATGCCTGCTGGGCGGGCTTCCGCAAGGCGCAATTGCCGGTCGCAAAGGGGAATTCGTGATGGCGGACTGGTGGACGACCGACGCGACGCATGACCCGGCGCTGACCAGCTGGGTCGAAAGCGCGCAGGGCCATGCCGATTTCCCGATCCAGAATCTGCCGATCGGGCTGTTCTCCCCATCCGGTCTGGCGCCGCGCATTGGCGTCGCGATCGGCGACCGCATTCTCGACCTGCGGGCCTGCGCGGATGCGGGGTTGCTGCCCGACGATCTGGCGGCCGCCTGCCGCGGCAGCCTGGTGAACGACCTGCTCGGCTTGCCGGCCGACCGGCGGCGGGCGCTGCGCCATGGCGTGAGCGGATTGTTGTCCGATCCGGCGCATCGGTCGGCGGCGGCGGCCTTTTTGCATGCCGCGGCGGACTGCACCCTGCACGTCCCCGCGCGGATCGGCGACTATACCGACTTCTATGTCGGCATCCATCACGCCAATAATGTCGGCCGCCAGTTCCGGCCCGACAATCCGCTGTTGCCCAATTATAAATATGTGCCGATCGGCTATCATGGTCGCGCCTCCTCGATCCGGGGATCGGGCGTGCCGCTGCGGCGACCGCTGGGCCAGCGCAAGCCGCCCGAGGCCGATGCGCCGGTCGTCGGACCGACCACCCGCCTCGACTATGAGCTGGAGCTGGGCGTATGGATCGGGCCGGGCAATGCGCTCGGCACCCCCATTCCGATCGCGCAGGCCGCCGATCATGTCGCCGGCTTCTGCCTGCTCAACGACTGGTCCGCGCGCGATTTTCAGGCGTGGGAATATCAGCCGCTCGGCCCCTTCCTGGCCAAGAATTTCCAGTCGACCATCTCGCCGTGGATCGTCACAGCCGAGGCGATGGCGCCTTTCCGCATGGCCCAGCCCGCGCGGCCGCAGGGCGATCCGCAGCCGTTGCCCTATCTGCTGGACCCGGGCGATCAGGCGCATGGCGCGCTCGCCCTCACGCTGGAAGCCTGGCTGCTGACCGCGAGGATGCGGGAGGCGGGGGGCGCGCCCGTTCGCCTCAGCCGCGGTCCTGCGACCAGCATGTACTGGACCGTGCAGCAGATCGTCGCCCATCATGCGTCCAATGGCTGCAACCTCAATCCGGGCGACCTGCTGGGGACGGGCACCATTTCCGCGCCCACAAGCGACGGTTTCGGCAGCCTGATGGAGCTGAGCATCGGCGGCAAGGAACCGATCACCCTGCCCAATGGCGAAACCCGCGCCTTCGTGGAGGATGGCGACGAGATCATCCTGCGCGCCCATGCGTCGGCGCCGGGGCGCGTGTCCATCGGTCTGGGCGAATGCCGGGCGATGGTGATGCCAGCGCCATGAGGGAGGTCGTCCTGCATGGCTATTGGCGATCGTCGGCTGCCTATCGCGTGCGGATCGCGCTCAACCTCAAGGGCGTCGCCTATGCGCAGGTCAATCACGACCTGCGCATAGGCGCCCAGCGCGACGACGCCTATCTGGCGATCGCGCCGCATGGACTGGTGCCCGCGTTGCAGGTCGGCGATACGGTGCTGATCGAAAGCCCGGCCATTCTCGAATGGATCGACGCCCGGTGGCTGGAACCGGCTTTGCTGCCGCAGGATGAGGACGACAGGGCGATCGTCCGGTCGATGGCGGCGCTGATCGCGTGCGACATTCATCCGCTCAACAATCTGCGCGTCCTCCGGGCGCTGAAGCAGGATTTCGGCGCGGATCAGGCGCAGATCGATGGCTGGAGCCATCGCTGGATCGGCGCGGGCTTCGCTGCTCTCGAACAGATGGTCGCGCGCCATGGGGCCGGCCATGCGTTCGGCGACGCGCCGACGCTGGCGGACTGTTATCTCGTGCCGCAGCTTTTCAACGCCCGGCGCTCCGGCGTCGACCTGACGCCTTATCCCGCGCTGGTGGCGGCCGGTGACAAGGCCGCCGCCTTGCCGCTCGTTGCCGCGGCGCATCCCGAGATGCAGCCGGACGCCGACGCATGAGCGAAGGGCGGGTGGCGGCGACGCCGGCGGGAGTCCGATTGTGCCCGCTCGATAGCCTGGAAGACGGCGCCGCCCGCAATTTCGTGTTGCAGATGCGCGCGGGCCGTTTCCACGGCTTCGTCGTGCGCGATGGCGATCATCTGTCGGGCTTTGTCGATCGCTGCCCTCATGCCGGCCTGCCGCTGGCGCAAAAGCTGGACGACTATCTGACACCCGATGGACGCTTCATCGCCTGTAGTTGGCACGGCGCGTTGTTCGACAGGCAGGATGGCCGGTGCGTCGGCGGTCCCTGCGTCGGCCAGTCGCTCGGCGCGTGGCCGGTGGCGCTGGTCGAAGGCTGGGTCGTCACGGACTGATGGCGCGGCCTATACCATGTGGTTCAGGGCGGACCGCCGCGCCGGGTATCCGGCAAAATTTTCTGTCGTCCGAACGAGCATTGCTTGTAGGAGGCTTCTCTATAAGATCGATAGATAAGCCGCATGAGTCGGCGCGGAGTGTCTATGCAGGACGGACAGGAGCAGGATGGTTACGGCCCCGAGGGCCTGTTCGGGCGCTGGCGCGCGCGGCTGGCGCAGGCCTTGTTGCGCGAACCGTCCGTCGTGTTGATCGAGCGGGACGCCGACGCGCTGTTTCCCTTTACTCTCCCGGACGAGGCTTGCCTGCCGCCGCGCGAAACGGTGAATTGACGGAACGATCATTTCGCCATCGCGAAACATTGCCTAGATCGGGCACCTCATTTCCCATCGCCCCATTTTTCAGGAGATAGCATGGCCACCAATCCCCGCGCCGTCACGCGCGCCGTCGACAACCTGTTTCTGGAGCGCTGGTCGCCCCGCGCCTTCGATTCCTCGGCGATTCCGCAAGAGGATCTGGACACGATCTTCGATGCTGCGCGCTGGGCGCCGTCGGCGTTCAACTATCAGCCCTGGCGCTTCCTCTATGCGCATCGTGACGGCGCCGACTGGTCGCGCTTCCTGGACGTGCTGCTGCCCTTCAACCAGGGCTGGGTGCAGAATGCCGGCGCGATCGTGTTCATCCTGTCCGACACGCTGATGGCGCCGCCGGGGTCCGACGATTTCAAGCCGTCGTACAGCCACAGCTTCGACGCGGGCGCGGCCTGGGCGTTGCTGGCGCTGCAGGCGACGCGGCTGGGCTATCACACCCACGGCATGACGGGCGTCGATTTCGACAAGGCGCGCGCCGAACTGGCGGTGCCCGAACGCTTTCGTATCGAAGCGGCGGTCGCGATCGGCCGGCAGGGCGACAAGGCGATACTGCCCGAAGCATTGCAGGCGCGTGAAGCGCCCAGCGACCGCAAGCCGGTCGAAGCCTTCGCCCATGCGGGCAGTTTCGCGGGCTGATCTCCGATGGTGCTCCCCCGCCTTGCGGTGGGGGGGCGATCTGGGGCAGGATGGCCAAGGGCGTCGCAGCGGCGGCGCGTCTTCGCCACCACGAGTGCCTGTCGTTCATGTCCCTGTCCGAAATGATCGCCGGAAGCGCCGTCGCCGCGGTCCTCACCAATCCCCGACTGCCCGATAATCCGATCGTCGCGTGCAACGACGCCTTCGTGGCGCTGACCGGATACCGGCAGGCGGAAGTCGTCGGGCGCAATTGCCGTTTCCTGTCCGGCGCGCATACGGAGGCGGCGGGGATCGACGCCATCCGCGCCGCGCTGCGTGACCGGCGGCCGGTGCTGGTCGAACTGCTCAATTATCGGAAGGACGGTACACCGTTCCGCAATGCGGTGATGATCGCGCCGATTTTCGGAACGGACGGGGCGCCGGACTATTTTCTCGGTTCCCAGATGGCGGTCGGGGATGCGGCGACGCAGCGGGCGGACGACGCCGCCGCGCTGATCGCCACGTTGACCGAGCGCCAGCGCGCGGTGCTGGTCGGCATGGCGCAAGGCCGCCTCAACAAGCAGATCGCCTATGATCTGGGCCTGACCGAACGCACGGTGAAGATGCACCGTGCGGCGATGCTGCGCGCGCTGAACGTGCGCACCGCGGCGGAGGGCATCAGGCTGGCGATCGAGGCGGGGCTTTAGCATGGCGGGGGCGCGTCGCTGATGGTGCTGCTGGGCATTGCGATCATCGTGGCGGGATTCCTGCTGCGCTTCCATCCGCTGCTGGTGATCCTGGCGTCGGCGATCGTCACCGGGCTGGCCGCGGGGCTCGATCCGCTGGCGATCCTCGCCGCCTTCGGCAAGGCGTTCAACGAGGCGCGTTATGTCAGCATCATCTGGATCGTGCTGCCGGTCGTCGGCCTGCTGGAGGCGCATGGGTTGCAGGAACGGGCGCGCGGCCTGATCGCGACGATGCGCGGGGCGACGGTCGGGCGCTTCCTGACCTTCTACCTGATCCTGCGGCAGATGCTGGCTGCGGTCGGGCTGACGTCGGTCGCCGGGCATCCGCAGACGGTGCGTCCGCTGGTCGCGCCGATCGCCGAGGCGGCAGCCGAAACGCAGGCGGGCGAGCTGGACGAGGATGCGCGCGAAGAGATCAAGGCCTGGGCCGCGGCGACCGACAATGTCGGGCTGTTCTTCGGCGAGGATATCTTTTTGGCCATCGGATCGATCCTGCTGATCAAGGGGCTGCTGGAGCAATATGGCATCAGCCTGGAGCCGTTCCAGCTATCGGTCTGGGCGATCCCGACCGCGATCGCCGCGCTGCTGATCCATGGTTTTCGCCTGTGGCGGCTCGACAAGCGGCTGGCGCGCATCCGGGCGGAGCGCGCGCCATGATCACGCTGCACTGGGTTTATGCGCTGGCGGGCGCGGTGTTCGCCGCCTTCGCGCTGCTGGGCGTGGCGGACCGCGGCAACCCGCGCCGCTGGACGACGGCCGCCTTCTGGGCCTTGCTCGCGACATCCATGTGGGCGGGCGACGCGCTGGGCGACCTGGGCAATGGCGTACTGGTGCTGGGCCTGGTCGCGCTGGGTGCGCTGGGGCTGGGCCGGGGCGACGGCGGCGTGCCGGCGGAGGTGCGGCAGGCGCGGGCCGATCGCTTCGGCAACCGGCTGTTCGCCATCGCGCTCATCATTCCGGTGACGGCGCTGGCCGGCACCTTCCTGTTCAAGGCCGCGCCCGGCTGGTTCGACCCGAAGCAGGCGACGCTGATCGCGCTGGCGCTGGGCGTGCTGATCGCGATGACGGCGGGGTGCCTGTGGCTGCGCGCCGGAGCGAGCGTGCCGTTGCAGCAGGGGCGGCGGCTGATGGATTGTGTCGGCTGGGCCGCGATCCTGCCGCAGATGCTGGCCAGCCTGGGCGCGGTGTTCGCGCTGGCGGGGGTGGGCGATGTCGTGGGCGCCATCGTACAACAGGCGATCCCGCAGGGCAGCCTGATCGGCGCGGTGATCGCCTATGGCCTCGGCATGGCTCTGTTCACCATGGTCATGGGCAACGCCTTCGCCGCCTTTCCTGTGATGACGGCGGCGATCGGTATTCCGCTCTTGATCCGCACCTATCATGGTGACCCCGCCATCGTGTGCGCCATCGGGATGCTGGCGGGCTTCTGCGGCACCCTGCTGACGCCGATGGCCGCCAATTTCAACCTGGTCCCGGCCGCCCTGCTGGAACTGAAGGACAAGCATGGCGTCATCAAGCGGCAGGTCGGCACCGCCGTCCCGCTGCTGATCGTCAACATCGCGCTCATCTACTGGCTGGCTTTCCCATGACGCTTCTGACGCCCGATATCGCGAACCGTTTCGCCGCGCTGACCCTGTCGCATCTGGGGCGGCGCTATCCCTACAAGATGGACCTGGTGCTGGGCGGGCCGGAGGATGCACGCCCGCCGGAGGATCATCACCCGATCTTCCACGGCAGTTTCGACTGGCATAGCTGCGTCCATGGCTGGTGGCAGGTGATGCGGCTGATGCGCCTCTTCCCCGACATGGCGCAGGCCGGCGAAATCCGGGCGCGGGCCGACGCGATGCTGGTGCCGGACAAGGTGGCGGGCGAACTCGCCTATCTGCACCGGCCCTTGAGCGCCGGGTTCGAGCGGCCCTATGGCTGGGCCTGGGCGCTGGCGCTGGATGCCGAACTGGCGCGGCACGATGCGCCCTGGGCGGCGGCCTTCGCCCCGCTGGCGGACGCCTTGGCGGCGCGGTTCCACGCTTTCCTGCCCAAGCTGACCTATCCGCTGCGGGTCGGCACCCATTTCAACATCGCCTTTGCGCTCACCCTGACGCTGGACTGGGCGCAGACGCGCGATCCGGCGCTGGTGGCGCTGATCCGCGACAAGGCGATCGGCTGGTTCGGGCAGGATCGGGGATGCCAGGCGTGGGAGCCGGGCGGTGACGAATTTCTCTCGCCCGCTCTATGCGAAGCGCTGTTGATGAGCCGGCTGCTGGACCGCGCGGCCTTTGCCGACTGGTTCCACGCCTTCCTGCCCGATCTGGCGCGGGGCGAACCTGCGACCTTGTTCACGCCGGCCAGCGTGTCGGATCGCAGCGACGGCAAGATCGCGCATCTCGACGGGCTAAATTTGAGCCGGGGCTGGTGCTGGCGCGCGATCGCCGCCGCGCTGGGGCCGGACGATGCAGTCGCCACCTTGGCGCGCGACGCCGCGCAGGTCCATGTCGCCGCCAGCCTGCCCCATGTCGCGGGCGACTATATGGGCGAACATTGGCTCGCCACCTTCGCCCTGCTGGCGCTGGAGTAAGCGCTAGTTCGTGACCGAATGGACGAACATATAGCCTTCGTTGCGAATGGTGCGGATGACCGGGCCTTTGAGGCCGCAGGCGGACAGCTTGCGACGCAGGCGGCAGAGCTGGACGTCGATCGACCGGTCATAATGGTCGGCGGTCGCGCCATGGACACGGTCGAGCAGGCGGCTGCGGTCCAGGACCTGGCGCGGATGTTCGACGAAGACGCGCAGCAGTTGAAATTCGCCGTCCGACAGGGAGACGGCCGTCCCTTTCGGATCGAATAGCTGGCCGGTGGTCATGTCCACGCGCCAGCCTTCGAACGAGGCGAAGCTGCGCGCGGCGGCGGCGTCCAGGCGCGCGCCCGGTGCCATCCGGCCGCGCAGCGCGGCGCGGATGCGGGCCAGCAGTTCGCGCGGGTTGGCGGGCTTGCACAGGCAATCCTCCGCGCCCAGCTCCAGCGCGGCGATCCGGTCCGCTTCGCCGCAGGCGGCGCTATGCACGATCACCGGCAGGCGGCGCTCGATCGCCAGTTCGCGCAGCAGCGCCGCCCCCTGTTCCGGGGCGATGGCGGGGTCGAGCACCACCAGCGCATAATCATGCTGCGCCAGCGCCGTGCGCATCTGCAGTGGCGATTCGGCGCCCTCTACGATCAGGCCGTAGCGGGCGAAATTGTCAGCCAGCTGGGCGAGCTGGGCGCTGTCGTTATCGACGATGAGAAGGCGACTGTGCGAGATCGTCATGCTCGCAATGACGCTGCCGCCAGCGCAAAACCGTCCCGTCTCGCTTGTCCATGCGCGCCTGCCATTGCAGCCGCGCCGTCAGCAGGCGTTCGCCCGCAGCGTAATGGGCGCGTAGCTGGCTGGCCAGCGCGTCGTCGAGCAGGTCGCGCGTCGCCAGCGGGCGGCCGAACCGGCCGGACGCGTTGGCGCGGCGCAGCAGGCGACGGCTGACGCCGTACCAGCCGGGGATATCGACCAGCCAGCTCTTGTCGGCGACCGCGCGGCGGGTGAAGAGGTTCATCGCCCGCGCCAGCCAGAGCAGCGGGCGGCTGAGCGAAGGATTGCGCGCGCTCCAGTCGATATAAGCGAGGTCGACGTCCAGCCCGAAGCGTGCGGCATAGGCGGCGACGAAGCCGCGCGGGTCAGCGCGGAAATCCTCATAGCGGAAGACATGGACCCGGTCCGGCCCGAACAGGGCGTCATAATGGGCGATCAGGCGGATCGTGTCGAAATGGTCGAGGCGGAAGCCCGGCGCCTCGTCGCGTTCAGGCGCCACCGGGCTGAGCGAATCGCGGCCGAACAGATAGCGACGCAGGCCGAAGGTGCCGCCGCCCTTCACATATTGCAGCCAGGCCGACACGATCGCCGACAGCGGATCGCGCACGAAGATGACGATCTGCGCGTCGGGCAGGGTACGGCGGATGCGATCGGCGACATCCTTGCTGAGGTTGCCGGCCAGGCCGCCATTATGCAGCCCGCCGGTCAGATTTTCCTCGCACAGGATCATATCGTCAGGCGCGTCGCCCAGCCGTCGCCGCGCCGCCGCCGGATCGAAATGCAGCGCCCCCGCGTCGAGGAAGGCGGCGCGCACGGTCGCGCGCGGAATATAGCGGCGGTTGCGGATGGCGGGGTAGAAGCTGTCCTGAAACCAGGTCGTGCCGGTCTTGTGATAGCCGATATGGACGATCGCGGCCATCAGGCGGCCTTCGCCAGGGTTGCAGACATGGCCACATCCGCATCGCTTTCGCCCAGGCAAAGGCGGCAATGCCGGTCCCATGAGAGGCTTTCCGCCGCCCAGGCCCGCGCCCTGTCGCCGATGCGGCGGCACAAGGCCGGGTCGGCGACCAGCAGGTCGAGCGCGGTGCGGATCGCGTCGATCGACTGGCCATCGACGATGAAGCCGGTCACGCCGTCGCGGACGAATTCGGCCGGGCCGCCATCGCGCCCGACGATGCACACCAGCCCCTGCGCCATGGCGTCGGCGACCGACAGGCCGAAGCCCTCGATCTCCGCGCCGTCCTCCATCGTAATCTGCGGGTGGAGGAAGATGTCGGCGGCGGCATAGGCGTCGGCCAGGTCGGCGGTCGACACATAGCCGGCCATGGTGACCACGCCGTCGAGGCCGCAATGGCGGATCGTCTCGCGCACCCGTACCGAATCGACGCCGCGGCCGATGATAACATGGCGCAGATGCGCGCCGTCCTGGAAACAGCCGGCGACGGCCCGCACGGCGGCGGCGATATTCTTGCGCGCGACGAGGCGGCAGACGGTGAGCAGTTGCGCGCCGCCCGCGCCCCGCGCGAAGGCGGTCGGTGCGCGATCGGCCGGCATGATTACGCCGTTCCAGGCGGTGAAGGTGCGGCCTGCCAGATGCGGCAGGCGATCGAGCAGCAGCATGCGTGTCACCTCGCTGACCGCGACGATCCGCCGCGCACGGCGCAGCGCCAGTCGCAACAGCAGCAGCGCGATTCCGCGTGGCCGCCCGACCTCCCGGCCATGGACGGTGATGACCAGCGGACGCGGGAAGAGCAGGGCGGGCAGCGCCGCGCGCCAGGTGCAGGCATGGATCAGCGCCGGGCGATCGCCGCCCAGCCAGGCGCCCAGCATCGCCCGGAACAGTCGCGCATAGACCACCAGCATGGCCGCCGCGCCGACGTCGATCAGATCGACGCTATCCTGTCGCACCCGGCGCGGGCCGGCGGAAGATTTGGCGAAGACGGTGATGCGGCGACCCTGCGCGGCATAGGCGCGGGCGACTTCGCGCGCATAGGTCTGCACACCGCCCTCATCGGGGGCATATACGCGGGCGACGAGCCAGAGCGATGGGGGCGCTTCAGACATGGGCGACCCGCTCCAGCCGTGGGAGGCCATTGAGGGCGGGGCGCGCCGCCGACTGGCTGCGCGCGAGATATTGGGTGAGCGCGCGCGCCGCCCGGACGCTGGCGGTGTCGCCAAGAGCGTCGAATGTGCGGGCGAGGCCCTGCTGCTGCGCCTCCGCATAGGCTGTATGGCTGGCGATGGCGTCGGCCGCCGCATCGGCGATGCCCTGCGCCGACTCCAGCACCGGGCCATAGCGCCAATGGCCATAGCTGCGGTCCTCCTGCCAGTCGGCGCGATGGCCGTTCAGGAACAGGCAGGGGCGTGGGCGGGCGAGATATTCGTAGATCTGGCTGGAGACGTCGCCCAGATAGAGCGAGGCCATATGGACATAGCGCATGTCGATGCTGGCCCGGCTGCCCAGGTCGATATGGACATGGGGCAGGCGCGCGAGGTCGGCGAGGCGGCGCTCCATCGTGGCGCGGCGTCGCCGATTGTCGAACAGGCGGATGTGCGGCGCGACGATCAGGTTGAACCGGTCGTCCTGCGCGAACTGGCGGATGACATCCTCCCCCATGGCCGGCCAGGAGGAGAGGCGGGGCGAGAAATGCGGATTGTAGAGAATGACCGGCCGGTCCTGTGCGAACAGGCGCTGGCGGTCGCTTTTGGGACCGGTCAGGTCGAACTTGCTGTAGCCGGTGATGGCGTAATGGCCTTCGCGGATCAGCCCTTCGTCCAGCATCCGCCGCCGCTGCTTTTCGCCCGCCAGCAGGACGAAGTCGAACCGGGCGATGCGCAGGTCATAGCCGACCGCCCGGTCGCCCGCGCCGTGACAGGTATGGATGAAGCGGGTGCGCGACAGGCCCAGCCGCTTGAGCAGCAGCGATGTGCGTTCGGGCACGACGATCGCGTCATAATCGGCAAGCTTGCCCCGTGCGGCGAGCAGGACGGCCAGTTTGGGCGGGATCGTCCCGCCGGTCAGCCTGGCCAGCGCGTCCAGCCAGCGCCCGCCGCACCGCAGGAAGCGGATCGCCCCGGCCCCGCGGGTGGCGGCGATGTCGCGCGCCAGCGCCAGATGGTCGTCGGTCGCGGCCATGACGTCCACGGCGAAGGCGGGGTCGCGCGACAGTTCGATCGCGACCGGCAGGGCGTGGAATAGCTGGTGGATTTGCGCGTTGAAGAAGCACAGCCGTTGTGGCGGGGCCAACGCCGCAGCATCGCTCCGGTCGAACCAGTCGCGTCCCATGATAAACTCCATTCGATCAGACCCGAATGGAGGGATGGCGGACTTTTATCGCGGAGGAATTTCAGCATGCGTCAGGGCGTGGACGGCTTGCAACATTCGCGCGACGTAACGGCCGGGCAGCGTCATGAACGCTGCCCGGCCGATAGGGTTTAGTCGCGCAGCAGCTCGTTGATGCCGGTCTTGGACCGGGTCTGAGCATCCACGCGCTTGACGATCACGGCGCAATAGAGGCTGGGGCCGGGCGTGCCGTCGGGCAGCGGCTTGCCGGGGAGCGAGCCCGGGACGATCACCGAATAGGGGGGTACTTCGCCCATGAAGACCTCCCCGGTGGCGCGGTCGATGATCTTGGTCGACTGGCCGATGAACACGCCCATCGACAGGACTGACCCCTTGCCGATACGCACGCCTTCGACCACTTCGGATCGCGCGCCGATGAAACAGTCATCCTCGATGATGACCGGATCGGCCTGGAGCGGCTCCAGTACGCCGCCGATGCCGACGCCGCCCGACAGATGGACATTCTTGCCGATCTGCGCGCAGCTTCCCACAGTGACCCAGGCGTCGACCATCGTGCCTTCATCGACGAAGGCGCCGATATTGACGAAGCTGGGCATCAGGATCGCGTTCTTCGCGATATGCGCGCCGGCGCGGGCGAAGGCGCCGGGGACCGCGCGGAAACCGGCGGCGCGGAACTCGGCCTCGCCCCAGCCCGCGAACTTGCTGGGTACCTTGTCCCACCAGAAACCGCCGCCCGGGCCGTTGTCGATCAGCGCATTATCGTTGAGGCGGAAGGACAGCAGCACCGCTTTCTTGAGCCACTGGTTGACCTGCCAGCCATCGGCGGTCGGCTCGGCGACGCGGCCCTTGCCGCTGTCGAGCAGGGCGAGCGCTTCATTGACCGCATCGCGCACCGCGCCCTGCGTGGTCAGGCTGACATTGGCGCGGTCGTCCCACGCGGCGTCGATAGTGGCTTGCAGGTCTTGGCTCATGGATGCTCCCCAATGATGGCGGCCAGAAATGGCGTCAGATGGTCGGTTTCATAATCGATGAAATCGGGATGATGGTCGTGATTGCCCGCTTCCGAGCCATTATTGACCCAGATGGTGGTCATGCCGATCGCCTTGGCGGGCTTGAGGTTGCGGGCCATATCCTCGAAAAAGGCGGCGCGGGTCGGATCGACGCCATGGACGCGGCACAGCGTGGCATAGCCCGACGGATCGGGCTTGGGCACATATTGGCAAGCATGGACGTCGTGAATCAGTTCGAACGCGTCGCCCAGGCCCAGCCGGTCCAGCACCCGCCGCGCATAGGCCGCATCGCCATTGGTGAAGATCAGGCGGCGACCGGGCAGGGCGGCGATATGGGCGTTGAGCGCCGGGTCGACCTCCAGCCGGTCCATCGATATGTCGTGGACATAGTCGAGATAGGCGTGCGGTTCGATGCCATGATGATGCATCAGGCCCGCCAGCGTGGTGCCATGCTCCATGAAATAGCGCTTCTGCGTTTCCCGTGCGATCACCGGGTCGCAACCGAGCAGCCCCTGGATAAATTCGCCCATCTTCACGTCGATCAGCGCGAACAGGTCCGCCTTCGCCGGGTAGAGCGTATTGTCCAGATCGAAGATCCAGCTATCGATATGGGCCATATCCGCGCGCATGGCCGCGCCCTAGTCCGGTGCGGGGGGAAGGGCAAGGCCTCTAACCCTTCTCCCCATACGCCCTTATCGTCATCGCCGCGCAGGCGGGGATTCATCTCCCACCCTGTAATCCCGCCGCAAGGTCTGGAGATGGATTCCCGCCTTCGCGGAAATGGACGGGCCTATATCCTATCTCCTCAACATCCCAGCGCTTCGCTGTCCTGATAGAAAGCCTGCACCGCATCCCACGCATCCTCCGCCGTCTCCACCCAGGTCAGCAGATTGAGGTCGCTGTGCGAAATTACGCCCTCATCCGCCAGTGCCTCGAAATCGACGACGCGGTTCCAGAAATCCTTGCCGAACAGCAGGATCGGGATCGGTTTCATCTTGCCGGTCTGGATCAGGGTCAGCAGCTCGAACATCTCGTCGAACGTGCCGAAGCCGCCGGGGAAGACCGCCAGGGCGCGGGCGCGCAGCAGGAAATGCATCTTGCGCAGCGCGAAATAGTGGAACTGGAAGCTCAGCTCCGGGGTCACGAAGCGGTTGGGCGCCTGTTCGTGCGGCAGGACGATGTTCATGCCGATCGTGGTCTGGCCGGCATCCTGCGCACCGCGATTGGCGGCTTCCATGATCGAGGGGCCGCCGCCCGAGCAGACGACGAAATGGCGGCATCCCGCCGCGTTCACCGGATATTGCGCGGCGATCCGGGCCAGACGGCGCGCTTCTTCATAATAGCGCGCCTTGGCGCCCAGCTTCTCCGCGATTCGCTTTTGCTCCGGCGTCGTCGCGGCGTCGATCCGCGCCTGGACCTGATCCGGTTCGGGGATGCGCGCCGAACCGTAGAAGACGAAGGTCGATTCGATTTTCGCTTCGTCCATCAGCAATTGGGGTTTCAGCAGCTCGAGCTGGAAGCGCACCGGGCGCAGATCTTCGCGCAGCAGGAATTCGGTATCCTGGAAGGCCAGCTTGTAGGCCGCGCTCTGGGTCTGGGGCGTGTCGAGCTGCTTCCTGGCGTCATGGGCCTCTTCGCGGGCCGGACGGAATTTGCGTTCTTCGATTTCTTTTTTCGTCATTTGCACCAACTTAGTGTGCCGCAATGACAAATCCAAGTCTGCTTGGTTCGGACGCAATGCTCGACCCCATAATCCGTTAGCGGCAAAAGCCGCCGCGGCCGCCCATGTCAAAATGGAAATGGTCATGATGGGCGGCGTTGTAGTCGGGGCTAAGGACGGTGTTGAACCGCTTGCAGGCGCTGGCGTGGACCAGTTGCAGGAACTGGCGGGTCTGTCTGTCGCCGTCCCAGTCCTTCTGGATGCTGATGCGCCGCCCGTCGGACAGGACGAAGGCGGATACGTCGATCGCATTGCTGTGCGCATGTTCGGACAATTTGCCGCTGCCCGCGATCGGACGGCAATTATAGGTGCCGAACGTCTCGATCTTCTCGATCTCCGCGCCGAAGATCACCCGTGCGGCCGGTTGCACGCCATAGCGCGCCCAGGCGGCGAAATTGGCGGCCAGGTTACAGGTCATCGCGCCCAGATTGGTCGCGGGCACGCCGATGTCGATCAGCTTCACGCTGTTCACCGCGCTGCATCCGCCCCCGAAATTCCGGTCGGGCAGGGGGGTGAAAGCGACCGCCTGCGATTGCAGTTTCGCGAAACATTGGCGCGTTTCCAGCGCCGGTTGTGCGGGCGCACGCACCGGCTGGGACGGGGGCGTCGGCATGCGCGCCACCCGACCGCGCGGCACCAGGTCGCCGCTGCATCCGCTCAATCCCAGCGCCAACAGCGCGGCCAGCGCGACGCCGTGCGCCGTCCCTATCCTTGTCGCCCACTCGCTCATGAGTCGGGATGCTAACAGGCAGAATCTTTACGAAGGTTAACGGCGCATTCGCTTCGTCCGATTTTCATGTGTCGCTTGACAGCCGTGTCGAAATCTCTAGTGCCGCCGACGGGCCACGCGGTCCCAACGCCGCGCTGCTCTCTGTAAGGAGACGCTACATGACTGATCTGACTGCCGTTGACGCCACCCTTGCGCCTGCCGCAAAGCCCGCAACCCGTCCGGCCCGCCCCTTTTTCTCTTCCGGTCCCTGCGCCAAGCCTCCGGGCTGGGATGCTGCCAAGCTGGCGACCGAGTCGCTTGGCCGTTCGCACCGCGCCAAGATCGGCAAGACCCGCCTTGCCTACAGCATCGACCTGATGCGCGAGCTGCTGAACCTGCCCGACACGCACCGCATCGGCATCGTGCCGGGCAGCGACACCGGCGCTTTCGAAATGGCGATGTGGACGATGCTGGGCGCCCGCCCCGTCACCACGCTGGCCTGGGAAAGCTTCGGCGAAGGCTGGGTGACGGACGCCGCCAAGCAGCTAAAGCTCGACCCCACCGTCATCCGCGCCGATTATGGCCAGTTGCCTGACCTGACGCAGGTCGATTTCAGCAATGACGTGCTGTTCACCTGGAACGGCACCACCTCGGGCGTGCGCGTGCCGAATGCCGACTGGATTCCGGCCGACCGCGAGGGCCTGACCTTCGCCGACGCGACCAGCGCGGTGTTCGCCTATGACATCGACTGGGCGAAGATCGACGTCGCCACCTTCTCCTGGCAGAAGGTGCTGGGCGGCGAGGGCGGCCATGGCGTGCTGATTCTCGGCCCCCGTGCCGTCGAGCGTCTGGAAACCCACACCCCCGCATGGCCGCTGCCCAAGGTGTTCCGCCTGATGGCGAAGGGCAAGCTGGCCGAAGGCGTGTTCAAGGGCGAAACCATCAACACGCCGTCCATGCTGGCGGTCGAAGACGCGATTTTCGCGCTGGAATGGGGCAAGTCGCTGGGCGGTTCGGCCGGCCTGATCGCGCGCAGCGACGCCAATGCGGCGGCGCTCAGCAAGATCGTCGCGGAGCGCGACTGGCTCGGCCATCTCGCCGTCGACGAAGCGTCGCGGTCGAAGACCAGCGTCTGCCTGACCGTCGAAGGCGCCGACGAAGCCTTCATCAAGGCTTTCGCCGCCCTCCTCGAAAAGGAAGGCACCGCCTATGACATCGCCGGTTATCGCGATGCCCCGGCCGGCCTGCGCATCTGGTGCGGCGCGACCGTCGAAACGGCGGATATCGAGGCGCTCGGCCCATGGCTCGACTGGGCCTACGCCCAGACCAAGGCTGCTGCTTAACTTCTATTTTTACCGTCATTCCCGCGAAGGCGGGAATCCATCTCCGGTCCTATCGACATAGGCAATGTCGGGAGATGGATCCCCGCCTTCGCGGGGATGACGGATATATTTCCAAAGGAAACACACATGCCCAAAGTCCTTATTTCCGACAAGATGGACCCCCGCGCAGCCGCGATCTTCCGTGAGCGCGGCGTGGAAGTCGACGAGATCACCGGCAAGACGCCGGAAGAGCTGATCGCCATCATCGGCGACTATGACGGACTCGCCATCCGCAGCTCGACCAAGGTGACGAAGGCGATCCTCGACGCCGCCACCAACCTCAAGGTCATCGGCCGCGCCGGCATCGGCGTCGACAATGTCGACATCCCCTATGCCTCGGCCAAGGGCGTGATCGTCATGAACACGCCGTTCGGCAACTCCATCACCACCGCCGAACATGCCATCGCGCTGATGTTCGCACTGGCCCGCCAGTTGCCAGAGGCCAATGCCCAGACGCAGCAGGGCCTGTGGCCCAAGAACGGCTTCATGGGCGTGGAAGTCACCGGCAAGACGCTGGGCCTGATCGGCGCGGGCAATATCGGATCGATCGTCGCCAGCCGCGCGCTGGGCCTCAAGATGAAGGTCGTCGCCTTCGATCCGTTCCTGACGCCCGAACGCGCCATCGAAATGGGCGTGGAAAAGGCCGATCTCGACACGCTGCTGGCCAAGGCCGACTTCATCACGCTGCACACGCCGCTGACCGACCAGACCCGCAACATTCTGAGCAAGGACAATCTCGCCAAGACCAAGAAGGGCGTGCGCATCATTAACTGCGCGCGCGGCGGGCTGATCGACGAAGCCGCGCTCAAGGAGGCGATGGATTCGGGCCATGTCGCGGGTGCCGCGCTCGACGTGTTCGTGCAGGAACCGGCCAAGGAATCGCCCTTGTTCGGCACGCCCAACTTCATCTGCACCCCGCATCTGGGCGCGTCGACCGACGAAGCGCAGGTCAATGTGGCGCTCCAGGTCGCCGATCAGCTCTCTGACTATCTGCTCGACGGCGGCATCACCAATGCCCTCAACGTGCCGTCGCTGTCGGCCGAGGAAGCGCCCAAGCTCAAGCCCTATATGGCGATCGCGGAGAAGCTGGGCAGCCTCGTGGGCCAGTTGGAAGGCGACCAGATCACCGGCGTCGCAGTGGAGGTGGAAGGCCATGCGGCCGAACTCAACCAGAAGCCGATCACCGCGGCCGTGCTGGCCGGCCTGATGCGCGTCTATTCGGACACGGTGAACATGGTCAACGCGCCCTTCCTGGCGAAGGAGCGCGGCCTGGACGTCCGTGAGGTCCGCCACGACCGCGAAGGCGATTACCAGACGCTGGTGCGCGTCACCGTGACCACCGAAAATGGCGAGCGCTCGGTCGCGGGCACGCTGTTCGGCCACGCCCAGCCGCGCCTGGTCGAACTGTTCGGCATCAAGGTGGAGGCCGATCTCGACGGCACCATGCTCTACATCGTCAATCAGGACGCGCCGGGCTTCATCGGTCGACTGGGCAGCAAGCTGGGCGAATCGGACGTCAATATCGGCACTTTCCACCTTGGCCGTCGCAACCAGGGCGGCGAAGCCGTGCTGCTGCTGTCGGTCGACGGCACCGTCACCGAACCGCTGCGCTGGGAAATCTGCAACCTGACCGGCGTGAAGCAGGTGAAGCTGCTGCGCTTTGCCTGATCTAAGTCGGAACGGAAACCGTTCGGTTCGGGCAGCTTCGAGCGAAGTCGAGAAGCGTCGTCGAGAACAGGTCTCGACAAGCTCGAACCGAACAGCGGATGGGGATGGCCTAGCCCAAAATTTCCGCTAAAGGGCCTGTCCCATGACCACCATCCCGCCAAGCCTCCTCCCCGAGGGCCTGTCCGATCGCCTGCCGCCGCAGGCCGAAGCCTCCGCGCGGCTGGCGCGCCGCGTGCTCGATACGGTCGCGACCCATGGCTATGAGCGCGTCATGCCGCCGCTCGCCGAGTTCGAGGACACGCTGACCCAGCGTCTCAAGTCCATGCGCGCGCAGGATCTGGTCCGCGCCGTCGATCCGGTGTCGCAGCGTAGCCTGGCGTTCCGCCCGGACATGACCGCGCAGGTCGGCCGCATCGCCGCCACCCGGCTGCGCGCCGCGCCGCGCCCGTTGCGCCTCTCCTATGCCGGGCCGGTGATCCGCCAGAAGGCCAGCCAGCTCCGCCCTGAGCGCGAAAAGATGCAGCTTGGCGCCGAACTGATCGGCAGCGACAGCGCCGCCGCCGCGGTGGAGATCGTCAATATCGCGATCGAGGCGCTGACCGCCGCGGGCGTCACCGGCATCACCATCGACTTCACCCTGCCCGATCTGATCGATGCATTGGCCGCTGGCCCGCTGCCGCTCGATCCGCAGGAGATCGAGGCGGTCCGCGCCGAACTGGATGCCAAGGACGCCGGCGCGTTGGCTGCGATCAGCCCCGCGGCCGCCGCCTATCTGCCGCTTATCGAAGCGACCGGGCCTTTCCACGCCGCTATGGAGCGACTGGAGGCGTTCAGCGCACAATTGGGCGGCGCGATCGACAGCCGCATTGCCGGCCTGCGCGCGATCGCCAAGCCGATCGGCTGGGACATCACGCTGACGCTCGACCCCACCGAGCGGCATGGTTTCGAATTTCAGAACTGGTTCGGCTTCTCGATCTTCGCCGAAGGGTTCATCGGTGAGATCGGTCGCGGCGGCAGCTACGCCATCGCCCGCGCCGACGGAGCGGATGAACCGGCCATGGGCTTCTCCCTTTATCCCGACCCGCTGATCGACGCGGGCTTCGGCGGCGAAAGCCCTAAGCGGCTGTTCCTGCCGCTCGGCCATGACGCCACGCGCGCGACAGAGCTGCGCGCACAAGGCTGGCACACCGTCGCCGCCTTGTCCGGGGACGAGGATGGCGCGGCGCAACGCTGCTCGCACTGGCTGGACGGAACAGGCCCGCGCGCCTACTGACTTGACTTCGCCGGGGCAGCGCGGCTAACGCGCGCCCCGAACGGGGCGTGACATGCGCCCGCTTGATCCCACCGGCATGCCGAGTCCCGTCGAAGGGCATGGCCGGTCCGCGCGGCGGGCGGAGGACTGTATCTGTGGCAAATGTAACGGTGATCGGCGCTCAGTGGGGCGACGAAGGCAAGGGCAAGATCGTCGACTGGCTGTCGGAGCGCGCCGACGTCGTCGCCCGTTTCCAGGGCGGCCATAATGCCGGTCACACGCTGGTCGTGGGCGAGAAGGTCTATAAGCTCTCGCTGCTGCCGTCGGGCATCGTGCGCGGCACGCTGTCGGTCATCGGCAATGGCGTGGTGCTGGATCCCTGGCATTTCCGCGACGAGGTCGCCAAGCTCAAGGGGCAGGGCGTCACCATCACGCCCGACAATCTCCAGATCGCGGAAACCTGCCCGCTGATCCTGCCCTTCCACCGCGACCTCGATGGCCTGCGCGAAGACGCATCGGGCGCGGGCAAGATCGGCACCACCCGCCGCGGCATCGGCCCGGCCTATGAGGACAAGGTCGGCCGCCGCGCCATCCGCGTGTGCGACCTCGCCCATCTGGACGACCTCGACCTCCAGATCGACCGGTTGACCGCCCATCACGACGCGCTGCGCGCCGGCTTCAACGAAGCGCCGATCGACCGCGCCCAGTTGATGGCCGATCTCACCGAAATCGCCGATTTCATCCTGCCCTTCGTCAAGCCGGTCTGGCTGACGCTGAACAAGGCCAAGGCGGCGGGCAAGCGCATCCTGTTCGAAGGCGCGCAGGGCACCTTGCTCGACATCGATCACGGCACCTATCCGTTCGTCACCTCGTCCAACACGGTGGCGGGCACGGCGGCGAGCGGCACCGGCCTTGGTCCCAATGCGGCCGGCTTCGTGCTGGGCATCGTCAAGGCTTACACCACCCGCGTCGGCTCCGGCCCGTTTCCGACCGAGCTGGAGGACGCCACCGGCCAGCGGCTCGGCGAGCGGGGCCATGAATTTGGCACCGTCACCGGCCGCAAGCGCCGCTGCGGCTGGTTCGACGCGGTGCTGGTGCGCCAGTCGGTCGCCGTGTCGGGCGTTACCGGCATCGCGCTCACCAAGCTGGACGTGCTGGACGGCTTCGATGAACTGAAGATCTGCGTCGGCTATCAGATCGGCGACCAGAGGTTCGACTACCTCCCCGCCCATGCGCAGGACCAGGCCAAGGCGCAGCCGATCTACGAAACGATCGAGGGCTGGCACGACACGACGGCCGGCGCGCGCAGCTGGGCGGACCTTCCGGCGCAGGCGATCAAATATATCCGCCGGATCGAAGAACTGATCGGTTGCCCGGTCACGCTCGTGTCCACGTCCCCGGAACGCGACGACACGATCCTCGTCCGCGATCCCTTCGCGGATTAAAGGGCATGGCCGAGCAACGTTTCGAACGCCACAAGCAGGCCTGGACCCAGGACGAAATCCAGAAGCTGCACACGCTCGCGAAGAAGGGCATGGGCCTCAAGGCCATCGCCAAGGCGCTGACCCGCACCGAGGAATCGGTCAAGGCCCGCGCCAAGGAAGACAGCCTGAACATCGCCAAGCTGCGGTGAAAACCATCCGTTCGTTTCGAGCGAAGTCGAGAAACGGATAGCATGCGCTTCGCGTCTGGACGCTATCGAACAGTCATGCGAAGACCGCCCCGCACCAACAGGGAAGGCCTCGCATGGCGCTCGACATTCTCGTTCTCTACGGCTCCTATCGACGCGGCAGGCTGGGCATCCGCCTCGCCGACTATATCGTCCGGGAAATCGAAGCGCTCGGCCACAAGGCCGAGTTGATCGACGCAAAAGCGGTCGATCTGCCCATGCTCGACCTGCGCTACAGCGACTATCCCGCCGGTGAAGCGCCCGCCGCCATGGCCCAACTGGCCGATCGCCTGACCGCGGCCGATGCCTTCATCGTCGTCGCGGGCGAATATAATCGCGGGATGCAGCCGGGCCTCAAAAATCTGGTCGATCATTATCTCAAGGAATTCGACCGCCGCCCGGCCGCCATCGCCAGCTATTCGATGGGCCGCTTCGCCGGGGTCAACAGCCATGCCGACTGGACGGTGACGCTGTCGGCCATGGGTATGGCGGTGGTGCCGGAGCGCCTGAGCGTCGGCCAGATCGGCCAGACGCTGGATGAAAATGCGCAGCCGCAGGGCGACGGCGGCGCGGCGCTGGCGCGCGGTTTCGCCGGTTTCGCGAAAAGCCTCATCTGGTGGGCGGAGGCGGCGCAGGCGAAGCGCTGAACCGCCGGTCGATCCACACCAGCGCATAGCCCGCCACGACGAAGCCGATCGCGATCAGCACCGCGTTGATCGCGACCTGCCCCACGCCGAATTTCGTCACATTGATGAAGGGATAGGCGTAGCTGCCTTCCGCCATCCCGCGCAGCAGGGCATAGGGCAGGTATAGCGCGGGAAAGATCGCCCAGATCCACGGATCACCCCAGCCCAACTGCCCCTTGGGCGCGAAGCCGATCCACCAGAGCGGCACCAGCACCGGCGTCACCTTATGCAGCAGCGTATCCGCCAGCAACGCCCCGCCGCTGAGCGACAACAGACCGCGCAGCAGCAGGCCATAGATGATCCCGACCAGCAGGATCGACAGCAGCATCCCGCCGACCAGCCGGGACGACACGCTGCGCCCCAGCGCGATCGCGCCCAGCGTCAGCACGACGAGGATATTGGCCCAGATGGTGAAGAAGCGCAGGATGGTCCACAGCGTCTCGCCGATCGATCCGGTCTGCGCCAGCGTGGCGTCGAACTGCACCGCCAGCCCGGTCAGGCTGACCAGCATGACGATCGCTGCGCCGATACGATAGCCGGTCATGTGGCGATCCTCCCCCGTTCATCCTCTTCGCCTGCCGCAATCACGGTCGCGGCCACCAGATCGCCGGCCACATTAAGCGCGGTGCGGCACATGTCGAGGAAACGATCGACTCCCAGCACCAACCCGATCCCTTCGGGCGGAACGCCGACCATGCCCAGGATCATCGCCACCACCGGCAGCGATCCGGCGGGCACGCCTGCAGTGCCGACCCCACCCAATATGCACACCAGCATCACCATAAATTGCTGCGTCAGGCTAAGGTCGACACCGAAAAACTGGGCGAGGAACAACACGGTGATGCCTTCGAACATCGCCGTGCCATTCTGGTTGGCGGTGGCGCCGATGGTGAGGACGAAGCGCGAAATGCGGCGCGGCAGGCGCAGCTTGTCCTCCGCCACCCGGATCGCGGTGGGCAGGGTGGCGTTGGAGGAGGCGGTGGCGAAGGCCATGACGCTCGCCTCCTGCACCGCGGCGAAGAAGCGGAGCGGCGACCGCTTCGCCAGAAAGGCGATCAGCAGCGGATAGATGACGAACATCTGGATCACGAGCGCCAGCAGCACGACCCCGACATAGGCGGACAGGCGGATCAGCAAGTCCCAGCCGAACTGCGCGGCGAGATTGAACATGAAGCAGGCGATGGCGATCGGGGCGAGGCGGATGACGATGCCGATCAGCCGCATCGTCACCTTGAACAGCCCCTCCATCGCGGTCAGCAATATCTTCGACTGTTCGGTCTGCACGAGCACGAGGCCAATGCCGAAGAAGAGGGCGAAGACCATCACCGCCAATATGTCGTTATCGGCCATCGCGCCGATGATATTGTCGGGAATGATCGCGATCAGCGCCTGCATGCCGCTCGGCGTGTCGCCGCTGCGGGCCAGGATCGCCTTGGCGCCTGAACCCGCATCGGCCAGCATCGCCTGCGCCTGCGCCGGGTCGACCCCGCCGCCCGGCCGCAGCAGGTCGACGAGCAGCAGGTTGATGACGACGGCGATGCCCGATACGACCAGCGTATAGAGGAGGGTGCGCACCCCGATCCGCCGCAACGATCGCATCTCCCCCATTTCGGCGATGCCTACGATCAGCGCCGACACGAGCAGCGGGATGACGAGCATGAACAGCAGCCGCAGGAAGACCTGCCCGATCGGCCCGGTGACATAGGTGGTGACGATATCGACCCAGCGCGCCTCAGGGGCCGTCATATAGACGGCCAGGCCCAGGATCAGGCCGGTCAGGAACCCGGCCAGCATCTGCCACTGGAGCGATAGCGCCGCCTTCTTGCCGCTGCTGTCGGACGCGTCGCTGGTCACAGGCTTCTCCGCTGGATCCCCAATTCAACGAGTCGCGGCGGCGCGAGTTGCGTCGGCCCCGATATTTCGTTTCGCTATGGCATCAAGGGAGCATTTCCGCGACGCTGGCGTTACCGCAGTCGATTGTTTCCGGAGACCTGCATGATCGTCGATCCCGTTCCCAGCCTGCGCCGGCTGGCCGCCGAAGTCTGGAAGCCGCTGACCCTGTTGTTCGTCTGGGACTGCGCGGTCACGATCACTTATTATGTGTTGCCCTTCAAGGCGCCCTCGTTGCCGCTGACCATCTTCGGGTCGGCGCTCGCGCTGTTCCTGGGCTTCCGATCCAACAGCGCCTATCAGCGCTGGTGGGAAGGGCGGATATTATGGGGCGCGATGATCAATGCGTCGCGCAGCCTGGCCCGTGCGGCTCGCAACTTCCTGCCCGATCCGCAGGCCCGCGACCTGAAGCGCGAGATCGTGATGCGCCAGATCGCTTATGTGAACGCGCTGCGTTGCCAGTTGCGCCGCCAGCCGATCAGCGAGGATGTGACCAGTTTCCTGCGGGAAGAGGACAGGGGCAAGGCGCTGGCCCGCGCCAATCCCGCCAACGGCCTGCTCGACAGCACCGGCCGGCGCATCGACATCGCCCGACGCGAAGGCTGGATCGACACCATCCAGCAGGCGCAGATGGAGGCGGTGCTGGTCGATATCGCCAATGCGCAAGGCGGGATGGAGCGGATCAAGAACACGCCGTTGCCGATGCAATATCGGTTCTTGCCGACGCTGTTCGCCCATATCTTCTGCATATTGCTGCCGATCGGTCTGGTCGAATCGCTGGGTTTCGCGACCCCGCTGGGATCGACGGTGGCGGGCCTGATGTTCCTGGCGGTGTTGCGGATCGGCGACGATCTGGTCGATCCCTTCGACAACAGCGTGCATGACGTCCCGCTGTCGGCGATGTGCCGGACGATCGAGATCGACCTGCTCCAGTCGATCGGCGACCCCGCGCCCGAACCGGCGCAGCCGGTGCGCGGCGTGTTGTGGTGAAGGAGGCTCGTTTTCCCGCCTGCGCGGGAACACGCCAGCCTCTGCTTACCCCTTCTGCCCGTCGTCCACCATGTCCGGCGCCAGTTCCAGTCCCCCGCGACCATGGGCCGCGCCATGCGCCGGTGCCTTGGGATGTTCTACGTCGATCGGTTCCTCGACCTCCAGCATCCCTTCCCATTTGGTGATGACGGATGTCGCGATGGCGTTGCCCAGCACGTTGGTCGCGGTGCGGCCCATGTCCATGAAGTGATCGACCGCCAGGATGAAGGCGATGCCCTCCACCGGCAGGTCGAACTGGCCCAGCGTCGCGGCGACCACCACGAGGCTCGCGCGCGGCACCGCGGCGATGCCCTTGCTGGTGACCATCAGCACCAGCAATATGGTGATCTGCGTCGCGATCGGCAGGTCGATGCCATAGGCCTGGGCGATGAAGATGGTGGCGAAGGTCGAATACATCATCGACCCGTCGAGGTTGAAGCTATAGCCCAGCGGCAGCACGAAGCTGTAGATGCGGCGCGGAATGCCGAAGCGGTCGAGCTGCTCCAGCATCTTGGGGTAAGCGGCTTCGGACGACGCGGTGGAGAAAGCGATCAGGATCGGTTCGCGGACATAGCGGATCAGTTTGAACATCCGCTTGCCCAGGAAAATCGATCCCGCACCGAACAGCAGCAGCCACAGGCAGAAGAGCGCAATGTAGAATTCGCCGACCAGCGCGCCGTAGGTTTTAAGGACGCCCAGCCCCTGCACGGTCACCGACGACGCCAGCGCGCCGAACACCGCGAACGGCGCGACGCGCATGACATAGCCCGTCACCTGCAGCATCAGTTCGACCATCGATTCGATGACGGTGATGATCGGCTTGCCCTTGTCGCCGATGGCGGTCAGCGCAACGCCCACGAACAGCGAGAAGACGACGATCTGGAGGATCTGGTTGTCCGCCATCGCCCCGATCATGGAGGTCGGGAAGACATGGAGGATGAAGTCGCGGAAGTTGAGCGCTTCGGTGCTGACGCCCGCGTCCGCACCGGACCGGACCAGGTTCAGGCCCTCGCCCGGCGCGAAGAAATTGACGAAGATCAGGCCCAGCGTCAGCGAAATCAGGCTGGCGATGATGAACCAGGCGAGCGCGCGCCCGCCGATCCGCCCCAGCGCCGCGCTGTCGCCCATATGGGCTATGCCCGCGACCAGCGTGGAAAAGACCAGAGGCGCGATGATCATCTTTATCAGGTGCAGGAAGATGTCGGCCAGCAGGTGGAAATAGCCCGCCACATCCTTCGCCAGCGTCTCGTCGCCGCCGACCCAAAGATTGGCCACGAAGCCGGTCAACACCCCCAGGACCATGCCGATGAGGATGAAGGCTGTCAGTCTGTTTCGCATCAAATCCCTTTAGGCTGCCCGTGCGCAGCCCCCGCCTATTGTACGTCTGTCAGGCCGACACCTAACAGGCGCATGGGCCACCCGCAATCGCGGCGCGTCCCCGCGCATCAGGGAAGACGAAGCAGCGCCGCCTTTCCACGCCCCTGGATGTGTGCGCTCAGGGGTAAAGCAGTCCTTCGCGCCAATCCGCTTGCGCGCCGACGCCGGCCCGTTCGAACAGGCGGCGCTCGTGCAGCCTATGTTCGCGATCCTGCCAGAACTCGATCCGTTCGGGGGTGAGGCGGAAGCCCGACCAGTGCGGCGGGCGTGGCACCGGACCTTCTGCGAAGCGGGCGCTGACCGTATCGAAACGGTCCATGAAGGTCTGCCGGTCGGGCAGGGGGCGGGACTGGTCGGACGCCCAGGCGCCGAGCTGGCTGTCGCGGCTGCGGGTCGCGAAATAGGCGTCGGCGGTCGCGTCGTCGACCGGGCCGACCGCGCCCTCGACGCGAATTTGGCGGCGCAGCGATTTCCAGTGGAAGAGCAGGGCGGCATGCGGGTTTTCCAGCAACTCGCCCGCCTTGCGCCCCTCGAAATTGGTGTAGAACACGAAGCCGTCCGGCCCATGGCCCTTGAGCAGGACCATGCGGACGGCCGGCCGCCCGCGCGCATCGGCGGTGGCCAGCGCCATGGCGTTGCTATCGTTGATTTCGGTATCGCGCGCTTGGGCGTACCACTCGTCGAACAGGGCGAAGGGATCGGTCATGCCCGATCCTTAAGCGGCGGCCCCGCCCCTGTCGATACGCCGCTGTCGATAAGGGGAAGCAGGATCCGGGGCGGCGCATGGCCGCCCCGGATCGCGTGGGTGGATCAGAAGCGGAAGCCCAGGCCCGCCGACCAGCTGGTATAGCTGCCCGCCTTGATCAGGTTCATGTTCAGGCGGACGAGGTCGCGGGCGTTGCGCGCGCTTTCCTCGCGACCGCGCAGGCCCAGCGACAGCGTCACTTCATGGAATGTGTTGTAATAGAGCTTGTCGCCCGCATAATTGGTCATGGCATAGCTGACCCGCGCCGACGTGTTGCGCCCCAGCCCCCGGAACTTGAGCGGCAGGTCATAGGCGATGCCGTTGCGGAACGCCCAGTTCTTCAAGCCCGGATTGACGTTATAGCCGGTGATGCCGGTGCTCAGCGTGGTGGTATAGCCCACCATGTTGCCGATCACGAGCCGGCCGCGACCCAGGCCGTCGAACACGTAACGGCTGGCGATGGTGGTGGACAGCATGTTGCCGACCGATCCGAGCTGGTCCGACGCCGTGATGCCGTAACCGACGCGCGGTTCCAGCGACCAGCGGCGGGCGATGACCGGAAATTCGACGCCGACGCCGAACTGGGCGGTGGCGGCGCGCGCGCCGTTCACTTCGGAATAGCTGACCGGCAGGTCGAATTTCAGCAGCGCGCGGCCGCCTTCGGTCAGGCGGAAGCTGCGGGCGACGCGCCCGTCGATCCGCATGAAGTCGTAACGACCGCCGTTCGAAGACCCCCCATTATAGCTGGCGCCCATGATCCACGGATCGCCCGCCGTGTTGGTGCCGCCGCTGGCCGCATCCTGTTCGATCGCCGAATCGCCCGACGTCAGGTCGAGGCTCGACCGAATGAGGCCGCTCTGCACCGATCCCGGATTGCCCGCGAGCGGATCGACCGGCGAATAGCGCGCCAGCGACTTGAGCAGCAGGCGGACCAGCCGTTCGGCCTCTGCATTATCGATATCGTTGAGATAGCTGTCGAACAGGTCGTAGGAGGCCTGTCGCGACGTGCCGTTGAAGCGATTCTGATAGACTTCGCCCGCGGCGTCGAGCGCCGGGATCGAGATACGGAACACCGAACTGTTCACGTCATAATAGCCATAGATGGGCAGCCCCCGGAAATCGATCAGGCCGCTGACCGGCAGCAGGTCGTTATAGCGCGCGCCATAGCGTTCGCGCAGTCGCTGCGGATTCATGAAATCCTGCCCGTCATTGGCGATGTCCAGGCCATAGCTGTCGGTGATCGTCACCCCGCCGCCCACGCCCAGCGTCACGCCGATACGGAACAGGCTCTGGATGCCGTCCAGCTGTTGCGGCGAAGGCGGCGGCGGCCCGACCTGCGCCTGTGCGACGGGCGCCATCGCCCATAGCGCGGCCATCGCGCCAACCGCGCTCCATCCGAATTTATGCATGTTTTACAACCCCCAAATGATAGGTCCGCCACCCCGGGGCGGACTGCCTGCCGCTAGCAGCGCGATTTTTCGCGCACATACCCCGGCAGGGGTATCCGACGGCATCAAAGCCACGCACGGCTTGAATGTCGGCGCGGCATCGTCCACATAGTCGGCAAGTGATGCTTTTGTGCAACAGGTAGAATGATGGCCGATCCCTATTCCCTTCTGGGTGTGACGCGCAGCGCGACCGATGCGGAGATCAAATCCGCCTATCGCAAGCTCGCCAAGGAGCTTCACCCCGACAAGAACAAGGATAACCCACAGGCGGCGGACAAATTCTCCGCCGTCACCAACGCCTATGATCTGCTGTCCGACAAGGACAAGCGCGCCCGTTTCGACCGGGGGGAGATTGACGGCGACGGCAATCCGGCCGCGCCCTTCGGCTATGGCGGCGGGGGCGGCGGCGGTTTTCGCGGCCAGCCGGGTGGCGGCTTCGATCAGGGCGGGGCAGACTTCGGCGATATCTTCGAAGGGCTGTTCGGCGGCGCCGGTCGCCGCGCGGGCGGGGGCGGCGGCTTTGGTGGCGGATTCGGCCGACAGGCGCCGCCGCAAAAGGGCGCAAATGTCGCCTATCGCCTGGCGGTCCAGTTCACCGACGCGGCGACCCTCGCGCCGCAGCGGATCACCTTGCAGGACGGCAAGACCATCGACCTGAAGCTGCCCGCCGGGGTCGAAAGCGGCACCCAGATGCGCCTGTCGGGCAAGGGGCAGGCCGGGCCGGGCGGTGCGGGCGACGCGATCGTCACGATCGAGGTCAAGTCGCACCCCTTCTTCACCCGCGACGGCGACAATGTGCTGCTCGACCTGCCCATCACGCTCGACGAAGCGGTGAAGGGCGGCAAGGTCAAGGTGCCGACCGTCGACGGACCGGTCATGCTGGGCGTGACCGCAGGCGCATCCTCCGGCAAGACGCTGCGCCTGCGCGGCAAGGGCTTTACCGGCAAGGACGGCCAGCGCGGCGACCAGTTGGTGACGATCCAGATCGACGTGCCGTCCGACGACCCGGCGATCAAGGCGCTGGTCGAAAGCTGGCAGGACGAACGGCCGGTGCGCGCCCATCTGGGCGTGTGATGCGTTAACCCGCCCATGCCGATGCCATCGCCCCTGTCGCCCGAATCCCGCCGCCAGGTGGCGCAGGAGGCGCGGGCGCATTTCCATCGGCAGATGGACCGGGTGCGGCCCGGTTCCCAATTGTTCGAGGTGGTGAAGCGGGTCGCGGTCGGCACCTATAGCGACGGCTTCATCCATGCCGGCAATCTGGCCTATCTGTCGCTGATGACGCTCTTTCCCTTCTTCATCGTCGCGGCGGCGGTGGCGAGCATCTTCGGTCGCACGCAGGACGGGGTGCAGGCAGTCAACGCCTTCCTTTACACCGTGCCGCGCGGCGTCGCCGATGTGGTGCGCCAACCGATCAGCGACGTGCTGACCGCGCGCAGCGGCCCGCTGCTGTGGCTGGGCGGCCTGGTCGGGCTGTGGACGGTGGGCAGCCTGATCGAGACGATCCGCGACATCCTGCGCCGCGCTTATGGCACCAAAAGCACCAAGCCCTTCTGGCGCTATCGGCTGGGCGCGATCGGCATCACCCTGGTCAGCGTCTTCGCGCTGATGTTCGCTTTTTCTTTGCAGGTCGCGATCACCGGCCTCGACCAGTTTCTCCATCAGATACTGCCCTGGGCGGACGAAGCGATCGGTCTGGTCGCTTCGGCCAGGCTGGTGCCGATGGCGATAACCTGCCTCGCCTTATGGTCGCTGTTCGCGGCCCTGACCCCCACCGCCTATAAGCCGCGCCGCTTTCCCAAATGGCCCGGTGCGGTCGCGACATCGCTCTGGTGGTACGGCACCGTGCTGCTCTTGCCGCCCACCCTGTCGCTGCTCGGCGGCTATGGCCGGACCTATGGCAGTCTGGCGGGTGTCATGATCACCCTCATTTTTTTCTTTCTCGTCGGGCTTGGCGTGGTAATTGGCGCGGAATTGAATGCGGCGCTGGCGGAATTTCCCGAAGAGGAACTGGACGCGGCGGCGAAGGACCAAGGGAACGGAACGACGATATGAACGGCTTGATGGCAGGAAAGCGCGGGCTCATCATGGGGCTGGCGAACGACAAGTCGCTCGCCTGGGGCATTGCCCAGCAATTGCACGCGCAGGGCGCGGAACTGGCCTTTTCCTATCAGGGCGACGCGCTGGCCAAGCGTGTGCGGCCTTTGGCGGAGCAGGTCGGCTCGGATTTCCTGATCGACTGCGACGTCACCGACATGGACAAGCTGGATGCGGCGTTCGCCGAGCTGGAAGCGCGCTGGGGCACGATCGATTTCGTGGTTCACGCGATCGGCTTTTCCGACAAGAACGAACTGCGCGGCCTCTATGTCGACACCAGCCTGGACAATTTCCTGCTGACCATGAACGTCTCTGCTTACAGTTTTGTGGCAGTCACGAAGCGCGCCCGCGCACTGATGCCGAACGGCGGCAGCATCCTGACCCTGTCCTATTATGGCGCGGAAAAGGTCATCCCCCATTATAATGTCATGGGCGTGGCGAAGGCGGCGCTGGAAACCAGCGTCAAATATCTGGCGATGGACCTCGGCCCGGAAAATATCCGCGTCAACGCGATTTCGGCTGGCCCGATCAAGACGCTGGCCGCCAGCGGCATCGGCGACTTCCGCTACATCTTGAAGTGGAACGAACTGAACTCGCCCCTGCGCCGCAATGTCACGATCGAGGATGTCGGCGGCGCGGGCCTCTATCTGCTGTCGGATCTGGCGTCGGGCGTGACCGGCGAAATCCACCATGTCGATGCGGGCTACAATGTCATCGGCATGAAGGCCGAAGACGCACCGGACATCGCGCTGGATAAGTGACATGGAAGAAGTTGAACGCGAACAAGACACTGCAAGGCCAATCACAGAACGCGAGATTGAGGCATTCTCAGTTTGGCTAGACCGTGAAATGAAAAGTAAAGGGGTAACGATCCAGCAAATGGCGGATCGTACAGGTATCACTTACACTGGTATTTGGAATATTGTTAAAGGTAATACTGCCTCACCGAGGCAAGATACTCGGGAAAAAATTGCTTTAGCGCTAGGTGCGGTGGTCCCAGAGCAGATCGAAAAAGAAGCGACTGAGCAATCTACTCCAATCCCAGGTTATGAATGGGTAGATTTTACTCCGTCTGATCTGCTAACAGTTCCATCAGAAAGCGGGATATATGTGTTCTATGATATAACTGATCGTCCTGTTTACGTTGGGAAGTCCAATAAAAGTGTTCAAGGCCGAGTAAAAGATCACCAAACTCGTTTCTGGTTTAAGTATCCTTTGGTAGTAAGGGGAGCTTTTCTAGCAGTTTCTGATCCCGAAATGTGTGATAAGATCGAAATAATTTTGATCAAATTTCTGGGTAAGCACGCGCTAATGAATCAGAAGGGTGCCGTAAGAGATTTTCAGGAATAATCTGGTGATGTTTTGAGCTTCAATTCCTTCGGTCGCGTCTTCCGCTTCACCACCTGGGGCGAAAGCCATGGTCCTGCCATCGGCGCAGTCGTCGATGGCTGCCCTCCCGGCCTCCCCTTAAGCGAAGCGGACATCCAGCCCTGGCTCGACCTGCGCAAGCCCGGCACCTCCAAATTCACCACCCAGCGGCGCGAAGCCGATGAGGTCCGCATCCTGTCGGGCGTATTCGAAGCGCCGGACGGAGTCCGGCGCACCACCGGCACGCCCATCAGCCTGATGATCGAGAATACCGACCAGCGGTCGAAGGATTATTCCGACGTCGCCAAGGCGTACCGCCCCGGCCATGCCGACTATGCCTATGACGCCAAATATGGCTTCCGCGACTATCGTGGCGGCGGACGCTCCTCGGCGCGCGAGACGGCCAGCCGGGTCGCAGCGGGCGCGGTCGCACGCGCGGTCATTCCCGAAGTCGATATCTTCGCCTATGTCAGTGAAATCGGCGGCGACGCGATCGACTACGATAATTTCGATGCCGCTCAGATCGGCCAGAATCCCTTCTTCTGCCCGGATGCGGAGGCCGCCGTCCGCTGGGAAGCGCTGGTCGATGGCGCGCGTCTGGACGGATCGTCGCTCGGCGCGGTGGTCGAATGCGTCGCGTCGGGCGTCCCGGCGGGATGGGGCGCGCCGCTCTACGCCAAGCTCGACAGCGAACTGGCCAGCGCGATGATGAGCATCAATGCGGTCAAGGGTGTCGAGATCGGCGACGGTTTCGCCGCCGCCCGGCTGCGCGGCGAGCAGAATGCCGATCCCATGCGACCTGCTGTGGATGGGGGCAATGACGGTCCCGTCTTCCTCGCCAACCATGCCGGCGGCATTGCCGGGGGCATTTCGACGGGCCAGCCGGTAAAGGTCCGCATCGCCTTCAAGCCGACCAGCTCGATTCTGATCCCGGTCGAAACCGTGACGCGCGAAGGCGAAGCATCGGACATCGTCACCAGGGGGCGTCACGATCCCTGCGTCGGCATCCGCGGCGTGCCGGTGGTCGAAGCGATGATGGCGCTGGTGCTGGCCGATCAGAAGCTGCTCCACCGCGCGCAATGTGGCGATCGGGACGACGACTGACGCGCCGAACCGCGCCAATCCCGCGCCCAACGTCGAATCGACGCGAGACGACTCGCTTCTATTACGATAGGATGACGGTCATCGCCCGCGGGAGGGCGAGCGGCAGAGCGTAAGCATGGGGAGCGTCATTACGCGTCAAAGCGTTTTTCTCGAAAAACGCTGAGATTAAAAACGCGGATTGACGGTCAAAACGTCCCCTTAAAGCCGCGACACGGGCCAGCCATGCAACCATGGCTGGCCCATTTCGTTGCACCCCTGAAAGGACACGCGACCACGCGATCCGCAGGGGGGCCATATGCATTTCATCACCGCGCTGCTGGGCGTCTACCGCGCGGAAATCGGCCTGCTCATCCTTGCCTGCATGTTCGTCGCCTTCGTGCGCGAACGCTATTCGCCGACCGTCATCGCCGTGGTCGGCGCCTGCGCCTACGGCATCTTCGGGATGCTGAATGAAAAGGCGATGTTCTCCGTCTTTTCCAACAGCGCGCCGCTGACGGTCGGGGCGATGTTCGTCCTGTCGGGCGCGCTGGTCCGCACCGGCGTTATCGGCCGCGTCGCCGATCTCATCATGACCCGCGCGGAACGGCATCCGCGCATCGCCCTGGCCGAAGTGGCGCTGGGCGCATTGCTGCTGTCGGCCTTCCTCAACAACACCCCGGTCGTCGTGCTGCTGATCCCGATCATGTTCAAACTGGCGCAGGCGACTGGTTATCCGGTCAAGAAGCTGCTGATCCCGATGAACGTGATCGCGGTGCTGGGTGGCTGCCTGACCTTGGTCGGCACCTCCACCAATCTGGTCGTGGCGGGGATCGCGGCCGAACAGGGGATGGACCGGTTCGGGATTTTCGACATCAGCCTTTATGGCGCGGCTGGCGCGGCGGCGGGCATCGTGGCGCTGCTCTGTCTGTCCTTTCTGCTGCCCAGCGATCCCCCGTCGATCGCGGGCGAGGATGGCGGCGCGGTGCAGGATTATCTGACCGAACTCGTCGTACCGCAGGACAGCGACGATATCGGGCGCGAAATCGGGGCGCTGGGCCTGTTCGGGCGATCGGTGCAATTGCTCGGCCTCAAGCGTGGCGGCGACATCAGGCGGCAGGAACTGGACGCGGAGGAATTGCGTTCCGGCGACCATCTGATCGTGCGGGCGGATGGCGCCGCGATCATGACATTGCGCGAATCGGGCCGATTCGAACTGGGCGTCGCCGCCGATTCGCGCACCAGCGCGCAGGATGGCACCGTGGTCGAGGCGATGATCGCGCCCAGCCACCCGTCGATCGGCGAGCGGTTGATGGACATTCCCTTCCTCCATGCCCTGCGCGTGCGGATCATCGGCATCCATCGCGCACGCCACCTGCCCGGCCCCGATCTCGCCGAAACCCGCGTTCGCGGCGCGGACCGGCTGCTGGTGGCCGGCGGCGACGATGCGATGCGTGCGCTCAGGGACAATCCGCACCTGATCGGCGTCGATATCAGCCGCACCCGCGCCTTTCGCCCGCGCAAGGCTTGGATCGCCATCGCTGCGATGGCGGGCGCGGTGCTGCTGTCCGCCTTCGACGTGGTCGGCATCGGCCTGGCCGCCGTGATCGCCGTGGGCCTGATCCTGGTCACCCGCTGCATCGACCCGGAAGAAGCCTGGGGCGCGATCGACGGCGACACGCTGATCCTCATCTTCGCCATGCTGGCCGTGGGTCTCGCGCTGGAACAGGCGGGCAGCGTCGCGCTGATGGTCGGCTGGATCACGCCGCTGATGCAGGTCGCGCCGGTCTGGACGCTTGTCTTCATCGTCTATTTCGCGTCGCTGATCCTCTCCGAACTGCTCAGCAACAATGCGGTCGCGGCGCTGCTGACGCCCATCACGATTGCGCTGGCGCATCAGTTGGGCGTTGACCCGCGTCCGCTGGTGATCGCGCTGATGATCGGCGCTTCGGCCTGTTTCGCCACGCCGATCGGCTATCAGACCAATGCGCTGGTCTATGCGGCGGGCGACTATCGCTTCGCCGATTTCGTGCGGATCGGCGTGCCGATCAACATCGTCGTCGGGCTGGCGGTGTGCAGCGCACTGGTCCTTCTGGGCTGAACTGGCCCTGTTCGCGCGGCTGCGGTCGCGCCATCACCGCGCAAATGCACAAGGATTACCGTATGACCAGCCTGCACTTCACCCAGGTCGACGCCTTCGCCGACGCGCCCTTCACCGGCAACCCGGCCGCGGTGATGCCGCTCGACGCCTGGCTCGACGACGCCACGCTTCAGGCGATCGCGGCAGAGAATAACCTGTCCGAAACCGCCTTCACCGTCCCGACGCCGGACGATCCCGACGCCGATTATGCCCTGCGCTGGTTCACCCCCACGGTGGAAGTGAAGCTGTGCGGCCACGCCACGCTGGCGAGCGGCCATGTGCTGATGGCCGACGCCATGATCCGTTTCCGCACCCGCCATGCCGGCATCCTGACCGTCACGCGCGACGGCGACGGCTATGCATTGTCCTTGCCCGCCTGGGACATGGCGCCCCGGGCGCTGCCGGACCTCGCGGCGGGGCTGGGCGGCGCGCCGACCGAATCGCACTGGCGCGACGGCGGCTACAGCCTCTTCCTCTTCCCCGATGCCGCCGCCGTGCGGGCGTTGATGCCCGATTTCGCGGCGCTCAAGCGCCATGGCGACGTCATGCTGATCGCGACCGCGCCGGGGGACGACAGCGACATCGTCAGCCGCGTCTTCGTACCGGGCGGCGGTGTCGACGAAGATCCCGTCACCGGCTCTGCCCATAGCCTGCTCGTCCCCTTCTGGGCGGCGCGGTTGGGGAAAGCGCGCCTCAGCGCCTATCAGGCCTCGGCGCGGGGCGGCCGGCTGGGTTGCACCCTGGCGGACGACCGCGTCATCCTGACCGGCCGGTGCCGCACGGTGATCGAGGGCCAGTTCTTTCTCTAAGCCGAACGGGGGATCACCCCGGAAACAGCGCCATCAACCGGGCCAGCGCCCCGCGCACGGCGGCGCGCTGCTTCTTCTCTGGCGACATGCCGATCCGAACCACCGTCAGCCGCTGCGACGGGGAGATGAGGATATATTGGCCATTATGGCCGACGCAGCCGAACAGGCTGTCGGGCGCGCGCCCCGGCATCAGCGCGCTTTCGCCGCTTTCCCGATTGAGCCACAGATGCGCGCCATAGGCGGGGTTGCGCGGCGAGGGCGTACGCATGAAGTCCACCCATTTTCCCGGCAATATCTGATGCCCGTTGGGCGAGCGTCCGTCGTTGCGCAGCAATTCGCCGAACCGTCCATAGTCCCGCGCGGTCATGTGCAGGATGCTGCCGCCGATCATCGTGCCCGCCGCATCATATTCGGGGGTCAGGCTGGGCAGCTTGCCCGGCGCCTTCAGCCGCCCGTCGATGAAGGTCGCCATCGCCTGTCGTCGTACCGCAGGGTCGGCGCTGCTGGTCAGCATCCGCGTCATCAGGTCCGACAGGATGACGCTGCTGCCGGTCGAATAGGAAAAGACCGCGCCCGGCGCGTGGGCCAGCGGCTTGGCTTCGGCATAGGCGCGCATGTCCTGCGCCCCGTCCATGAACAACATGCGCGGCGTGTCGCCGCTGGTGATCGGCTCGCCATCCTCGACATGGTCCAGCCCCGACCGCATCTGGAGCAACTGGCGCAGCGTGATCTTCCCGCGCGGATCGCCCGGCTGGCTCCAGGCCGCGACCGGCACCGGTGAATCGAGCGCCAGCCGCCCGTCCGACACCATCAGCCCCACCAGCACCGCGGTCACGCTCTTGGCGATAGACCAGGACAATAATTTGGTGTCGGGGCCGAAGCCGGGGGCGTAGCGCTCGGCGATCACCTGGCCGTCGCGCATCACCAGCAGCGCGCGCGTCTCGCCCATCGCCTCATCCTCGAACAAGGGATCGATCGCGGCGCGCAGCGCTCCGGCACCCACCACGGCGTCGCCGGCCACGGAATAGACGGGTGCGGGCGCAGGGGCCGCACGGACGACCAGCGTCCCCGCCACCACGACGCAGGCAGCGCCCATCGCCAGCCCAAGGCGCTTTACGATTCGGCTATCGATCTGCATAAGCCGGCGCCCTTACAGAAGGGAATCGAAAAGGACCATGCTGGTTCGACGGAAATGGTGGATATCGGGCGGCTTGCTCGTTCTGGCGCTGCTCGCGCTCGTCGCATGGCAATGGACGACGCTCGGCGCGCGCGCGCGCTTGGGCGCGGCCTATGGCGCGCGGATCGGCTGCTCGTGCCGCTATGTAGAAGGCCGCGCCATGGGCAGTTGCGAGGCTGACAAGGAACCGGGCATGGGCTTGGTGCGCCTGACCGACCTGCCCGAAGTCCGCGCCGTGGAAGCCAGCGTGCCTTTGCTCGCCCGCCGCACTGCACGGTTTAAGCCCGGCTGGGGGTGTCTGCTCGATCCGGTGGGGTGAGGGGCGTCGAATGCGGCTGCTCTGGCATGACGGAGGAACGCAGATCGTCCGCTAACCACCCATCTTCGGTTCACCCCCTAGCCCCACCACCCCCCAGCCGCTAAGGCTCCTCCATGCGGCCCGACATTCCCACGCTTCTGCACGACATATTCGGTTTCACCGCCTTTCGCGGGGTGCAGGAAGAGGTGGTCGGCCGCGTCATGGCGGGCCAGCCGACGCTCGCCATCATGCCCACCGGCGCAGGCAAGTCGCTCTGCTACCAGCTTCCGTCCGCCGCGCTCGACGGCTGCTGCGTCGTCGTCTCGCCGCTGATCGCGCTGATGCACGACCAGTTGCGCGCGGCCAATGCCGTGGGTCTGCGCGCCGCCAGCCTGACCAGCGTCGATGCCGACTGGCGCGAGACGCAGGATCGGCTGCGCAATGGCGATCTCGACCTGCTCTATGTCGCGCCCGAACGCGCCAGCCAGGAACCGTTCCGCAACCTGCTGCGCGCCGCCAAGGTCGCGCTGTTCGCGATCGACGAAGCCCATTGTGTGTCCGAATGGGGCCATGATTTCCGCCCAGACTATCGCCTGCTGCGCCCGTTGCTGGACGAATTTCCCGATGTCCCGCGCCTGGCGCTCACCGCCACGGCGGACGCCCACACGCGCGAGGACATTCTCGTCCAACTCGGCATCCCGCGCGACGGCCTTATCATCTCGGGCTTCGACCGGCCCAACATCCGCTACGCCGTCCACCCGCGCGACGGCCTGACGCGCCAGCTCAGTGATCTGGTCGCCGCCAATCCCGGTCCCGGCATCGTCTATGCGCAAACCCGTGCCGCGACCGAGAAACTGGCCGAAACGCTGGGGAAGGGCGGCCGCGCCGTGCGCGCCTATCATGCCGGGCTGGACCCTGCGGTGCGCGCCCGCAACCAGGCCGCCTTCATCGCCAGCGAAGACATGGTCATGGTCGCCACCGTCGCCTTCGGCATGGGCATCGACAAGCCCGACGTGCGCTTCGTCGCGCACGCAGGCCTGCCCAAATCGATCGAGGGCTATTATCAGGAATCGGGCCGCGCGGGCCGCGACGGCGAACCGGCGGTCGCGCATCTTTTCTGGGGGGCGGAGGATTTCGCCCGCGCCCGGATGCGCATCGCCGAACTGGAGCAGGGCCGCCAGCAGGGCGAGCGCACCCGCATCGCGGCGCTCGGCGCACTGGTCGAAACCGCCACCTGCCGCCGCGCGATCCTGCTGCGCCATTTCGGCGAATCGCCGCCCGCCACCTGCGGCAATTGCGACAATTGCCTGTCACCCCCGGCCAGCGTGGACGCGACGCAAGTCGCCCGCAAATATCTCTCCGCCGTCTATCGCACCGGCCAGAGCTTCGGCGCAGGCCATATCGAAGCGGTGCTGACCGGCGCCCCCAACGACAAGGTGCGCGAACGCGGCCATGACAAGATTTCCGTCCATGGCATCGTGTCGGGCGAAGAGACCGCGCTGCTGCGCCCGGTGTCGCGCGCCCTGCTGGTGCGCGACGCGCTGGAAACGACCGAACATGGCGGGCTGATGCTCGGCCCCAACGCCCGCCCGATCCTGCGCGGGGAGGAGGAGGTGCGCATCCTGATGCCGCCCAAGCGAGAACGGCGCGGCCGCAACGCCCGCAATGGGGCGGAGGCCAACCCGGTCGGCGATCCGCTGTTCGACGCCTTGCGCGCCTGCCGCCGCGAACTGGCGCAGGAGGCGGGCGTGCCGCCCTATGTTATCTTCCACGATTCGACCCTGCGCGAAATGGCCGAGCAGCGCCCATCCAGCATCCGCGAGATGAGTCACATCAGCGGCATCGGCCAGAAGAAGCTCGACGCCTGGGGCGATGCCTTCCTCAGCGCGATCCGGCCCTATCTCTGAACCAAATTTCTTGAAAGCGACAAGCTGAGCGCGCATGGCTCACCCAAAGGAGACGCATATCATGTTCCGCAAGCTGACCGACCGCATTCTCGTATCCCCGCAGATCAGCGTCGATCAGGTCGGCGAAGCCAAGGCGCAGGGCGTCACCCTCATCATCAACAACCGCCCCGACGACGAGGAGCCGGGCCAGGTCAACGGCGCTGAGATCGAGGCCGCGGCGAAGGCCGCGGGCATCGCCTATCTCGCCGTGCCGGTCGCCCATGGCGGCTTTTCCCCATGGCAGCTCGACGGCATGGCGCAGGCGCTGGAACAGGCGGGCGACGGCAAGCTGCTCGCCTATTGCCGCTCCGGCACCCGCAGCACGCTCCTCTGGGCGCTGACCCGCGCCCGCGCCGGCGACAATGGCGACGTGCTGGCGGCGCAGGCCGCGGCGGCGGGCTACGACATCGCTCCTGTCCGCCAGATCATGGACGCTCTGGCGCCGCAATAATCGCGCGCGTCACCACAGTACGCCATCGACCGGCTCTAGCGGCGGCGGAGCGGGCAGGCCGATCGCCTGATTGAGATCCGCCTCGATCGTGGTGGTGATGCTGGTCAGCGGCAGGTCATGGACATCGTTGCCGAAAGGATCGACCAGGTCGTCGCCGATCTGCAGCACGGCCAGGAACATGAAGCCCGCCGCCGCCGACCCGATCGGCGTCGCCATCCCCAGCGTCTCGACCAGCCCCACGGGCAACAGGATGCAGAAGAGGCGGGTGAAATATTTGGGGAAGGCGCGATATTGCGCGGGCAGCGGCGTGTTCTTGATCCGCTCCATTCCGCCCTGCGCGTTGGACATGTCGACCAGCAGGGCTTCGATCCGGCTTTGCTGGATGGTGTCGATCCAGCCGCGCCGCACCGCGTCCATAACCTGTCGGTCCGACCCGTCCAGCATGCCGTTGGCCGGGTTGCGGCGATCCAGTTCGGGCAGGGGGTCGTCCCCCAGCACCCGCCGCATGTCGGGCGCGGGATCTTCCCGCCGCAACTGGCGGCGCAGCGCATGGACATAGGCGACATGGCGCTTCACCAGCATCGTCGCCATCCCCCGCGCCTCGGGCGTATCGGGCAGATAGGCGAGGATCGCGCGTGCGAAGCTGCGCGACACATTGACCATCGCGCCCCACAGGATGCGGCCTTCCCACCAGCGCTGATAGGCGCTGTTGACGCGGAACCCCAGCACCAGCGCCAGCGCCGTGCCGAATATGGTCAGCGGCAGAGCAGGCGCGCGGAAGGGCGAGATATAATAGAAGATGGTGACCGCCAGGTCCCAGAAGAACAGCGCGATCAGCGCGCTCCAGGCTTTCTCGAAACTCTGGCGGATGCGGGGGGAGCGTCCAACGATCATGACCTGTCTCTAAAGGGCGTCGCCGCCCTCATCGTCCAGTTTCAGCCAGGCATGGCGCAGCGCCAGGCTACCGACGATGCCGACCGCCTTCAGCGTCGCGGCATGGATGGACGGCGTGGTATCGGTCAGCGCGAAGCCAAGGCAGATCAACCCCAGCAGCATGGCGGCATAGATGGGCAGCGCTTCGATATCGTTCCAGGCCATTGGCGGATCGGCCTTCGGGTAGCGCGGGCTCAGCATCGACATGGGCGGATACTCCGTGATGAATTGCGGGAAACGCCTGTAAAATGATGCGCTGCAAAAGCTGCGGTCAACCGTCTGCGTCAGGCGCAAGCCAATGTTGCATGGCCTGAAATCCAGCAAGAAAGCCTTACAAAAAAGCGGGTTTCCAGAGATGGAGCAATGAAAGCATACGGTTCTGCAATAGGCGATCTATTGCGTTGCAGCATCGCTTCCCTAGCTTGATGCGATGCCCGATCGTTTTGCCGAAATCGAATCCTTCGTGAAGATCGCCGAATCCGGCACGCTGTCCGAAGCGGCGCGTCGCCTGGGCCTCTCGCTCGCGGCGACCAGTCGCCGCCTGTCGCAACTGGAGGCGCGGCTGGGGGTGATGCTGATCCGCCGCAACAGCCGCCACCTGTCGCTGACGGAGGAAGGCTCGCTGCTCTACGACCGGGCGGGGCGGGCGCTAAGTGCGATCGACGATGTGGAAACCGACGTCATGCGCCGCGCGACGGAGGCGACCGGGCTGCTGCGGGTGGTGACGACGATCGGCGCGGCGCGGATGCGTCTCGCACCGCTGTTTCGCCATTATGCGGCCTTGCACCCCGACGTCGCGATCCATCTGGAAACCGCCGCGCAGGCGACCAACATCGTCGAAACCGGTCATGACATCGCCATCTGTTTCGATCCGCCGCCCGATTCCGCCCTTACCATGAAGCGGCTGACCGACAATCCGCGGCTGCTGTGCGCCGCGCCCGCCTATCTCAACCGGCGCGGGCACCCTGGCGCCATCGGCGACCTGTCGGTCCATGACAATATCGTGGTGGGCGAGGCGCAGCAGGAGCTATGGCGCTCCGTCGTCGGCAGCGGCCATGGGCCACGGGTGACCCTCAGCACCAATGATGGCGACATGGCGCGCGCCTGGGCGCTGGACGGCGCAGGCATCGTCATCAAGTCGCTCTGGGAAGTGGCGGATGATCTGGATGCGGGCCGGTTGCAGCAATTGCTGCCGGATGTCGCGCTGCCCGCCGCCTCGATCGTCGCGCTCTATGTGCCGGGGCAGGGCGAGATGGCCAAGGTCCGCTCCTGCCTCGACTTCCTGTCCCGCCACCTCAAGAAAGGCTGGCCCGTCTCGCCCGCCGACAGGGCTACACCCGCCTGAACGGGAAGGGCGCCACGGTGCGCTCATAGCTGTGCAGGTCGAGCGCGCGCGTGACCGGCGGCAGCGCGCGGTCGGGGCAGGCGCGGCGTTCGCACAAAGGACAGGTCGGGCCGATCCCGGTCGCTTCGCCCCGGTCCACGTCGATTCCGTCGGCATGGGCGATCCGGCCCGCATGTTTGGCCTCGCACCCCAGCGCGATGACCGACCGGCCGCGCGCCGCCCCCGGCGACAGTCCGATCGCCAGCGTCAGGAAGCGCTTGCCGTCCAGCGTCTCGATCAACTGCGGTGCGACCCGATCCGCCTCCTGTGCGCCATGCGCGTCCCAGCGCGGGCAGGTGCCGCCGTAGCGGGCGAAGGGCCAGGCCTCGCCATCGAACCGCTTGGACACGATCCCGGCCCGGTCGACCTTCGCCATGAAGAAGGGGATGCCCCGCGCGCCGGTGCGGTTGAGGCTGGTCAGGCGGTGGGCGAGCTGCTCGGTCGACACCCCGAACCGGTCGCGCAACAGGGGCAGGTCGTGCCGACTCTGCTCGGCCGCCTGCCGGAAACGGTCATAGGGCATGATGAGCGCCGCGGCGGCATAGTTGGTCAGCGCCATGCTGGCCAGGCGGCGGCTGTCCTCGTCGGGCGGCGCGGCGCGGGCGATCTGGGCGGTGATCGCGTCGGCCAGTTCCTGCGCGCACAGATGATAGGCGATGGCGAACAGGCGGCCCGACGGGCGTAGTCGTTCGCTCAGCATCACCCGTCGCCGGTGCATGTCATAATGGCGCAGCCTGTCCGCCAGCACGTCGCCGCGCACCACCTGGCACGCCATGCCGTGCCGGTCCTTCAGCCGCGTGCGCAACTCCGCCTGCAACAATAAGGGGTCGTCGGGCAGGGCGGCGGCGATCGCCTCCGCCCCCGCGTCGATCTCGGCAAAATGATTGCCCGCCCGCGCGATCATCTCGCGCAGCCAGTCGACCGGCGCGACCAGCGGGACAGGGCCACCGTCGCCCCGCGCCAGTGCCTCGCCCGGCATTCGCCGCAGGTCGCTCAGCGCACGGTAGAAACGGGCGATCGCCTCGCTGACGCCGGGATAATTTTCCGCGACCTCCAGCACCTCGTCACGGGCGATGCCAATGTCGCGCACCAGCGCGTCGGACAGGATTTCACTCAGTTCGCCGGGGCCACCCTCCTGCGCCTGCGCCGTGAAATCGCGAATATCGATGTCATAGGTATTGGCCAGCCGCAGCAGCATCTGCGCGGTCAATGGCCGCTGGTTGCGCTCCAGATGGTTGAGATAGCTGGGCGACACGCCCAGTTCCTCCGCCATTTGCGTCTGGTTCAGTCCCAGTTCGCGGCGCAGCACGCGCAACTTGGGGCCAAGATAGAGTTTGCGGTCGGTCAGTTCTGCCATAATGTCATAATGTCATAGAATGACATTATGACCAAATAGGATTATGACTTCGGGCCACTCATCGGCCTTATAAAATGCGATTCACCTGTCTAACTCGGTGTCCATCAGCCCCGACGGGCGCAGCCGCGAAGGACACATATATGACCACCGATACGATCGCACATACCCGCGAGCCGACCCGTTCGCGCGCCGTTTTCTCTCAGGAGGATTTCGGCCTGATCCGCACCGCCATCGCCCATTATCTGCGTGAGGTTCAGGACCAGCCGGAGTCGGTCAAATATGCCAATCTCTACCACCGCCTCGGCCGGGTCGCGTAACCAGCCGCATTGACTGAACGACAAAGGGCGCGGGATCATCCCCGCGCCCTTTCGCCCATCCATTGAAATAATCTGTTCCCGCCTGCGCGGGAACAGGCTGTGTCAGAAGAACCGCGTCATCCAGTAGAACAGCGCCCCGATCGCGGCGCTGGCCGGCAGGGTGACCACCCAGGCGACGATGATGCTCGACGCCACGTTCCACCGGACCGCCGACAGCCGCCGCGACGCGCCCACGCCGACGATCGCGCCGGTGATGGTGTGGGTGGTGGACACCGGAATGCCCAGATGGGTCGCCATGAACAAAGTGATCGCGCCGCCGGTTTCCGCGCAAAAGCCCTGAGCCGGGGTCAGGCGCGTGATCTTCGATCCCATGGTGTGGACGATCTTCCATCCGCCCAGCAAAGTGCCCAGGCCCATCGCCGCCTGGCAGCTCAGCACCACCCACAGCGGGACATGGAAACCGCCGGTCAGCATCCCCTGCGAATAGAGCAGGACCGCGATGATCCCCATCGTCTTCTGCGCGTCATTGCCGCCATGGCCCAGAGAATAGAGCGAAGCGGAGACAAGCTGGAGCTTGCGGAACACGCTGTCCGCGCCCTGCGGCGTGAACCTGCGGAAGATCCAGCTGATGAGCAGGACCAGCATCAGCGCCAGGAACAGCCCGACCGCGGGCGATATCACGATCGCCGCGCTGGTCTTGAACACCCCGCTCCACACCACCGCGCCCAGTCCCGCCTTGGCGGTCCCCGCACCCAGCAGCCCGCCGATCAGCGCATGGCTGGAGGAAGATGGAATGCCCAGCCCCCAGGTGATGAGGTTCCAGGCGATGGCCCCCATCAGCGCGCCGAAGATCACCTGCGGATCTATGATGCTGGCGTCGACAATGCCCTTGCCCACCGTTTCGGCGACATGCAGGCCGAAGAAGAGGAAGGCGATAAAGTTGAAGAAGGCGGCCCAGGCGACCGCATATTGCGGCTTCAATACGCGGGTCGACACGATGGTCGCGATCGAGTTGGCGGCGTCGTGCAGGCCGTTCAGGAAATCGAACAGCAGGGCGACACCGATCAGCGCGATCAGCAGGGGGAGGGCGATGGGGTCCATGAAACTGTTGCGTGATCAGGCGTGGTCTATGACCAGGCCGGAAATCTCGTTCGCGACATCCTCGAACCGGTCGGTGACCTTTTCCAGATGGCTGTAAATCTCGTTGCCGACGATGAAGTCCATCGTGTTGCCGGCCTGCGCCTGCTGGAACAGCGCCTTCAGCCCGGCTTCGTGCAATATGTCGGCATGGCCCTCCAGCTTCACCAGCCGCTCGGTCAAATCATGCAACCGCGTGGAATTCAGGTTGAGCGAGCGCAACAGCGGCATCGCCTCGGCGGTGATGCGCGCGCATTCGACGATCAGCGCGCTCATATCCTGCATCTGCGGCGCGAAGTCCTTGACCTCGTACAGCGCGATCGCCTTGGCGGTCTGGTTCATCTGGTCGATCGCGTCGTCCATCACGCCGATCAGGCCGGTGATCGCGCTGCGGTCGAACGGCGTCACGAAGATGCGGCGGACGTCCTGCAGCACGTCGCGGATGATGTCGTCCGCCTCATGCTCGCGGTCCGAAATCTCCTTGATATGCGCCGCCATGTCGGGGCCGCCCTTCAACAGCTTGGCCAGCGCGTCGGCGCCGAACACCAGGGTCGCGGCATGATCCTCGAATTGTTCGAAGAACCGCCCCTGCTTGGGCATCAGCGCGTGAAACCAGCGGAGCATTCCAGTCCTTTCATTCTGTCTGTCGCGGATCGCCAGCAGCAGCCGCAGGAACCAGCCCGGATCGGCGGGCGGTTCGCGGAAGGCCGCGATGATCGATTGCAGGTCGGGTTCGTCGACCGCTTTTGCGGCTTCGGCGACGGGGAACCAACGCAGCTCCCTTTGGCCCTGTTCGGGCCATTGCGTCAGGTGGCCGGTGACCGCAAGCGGAAAAACTTCGACCGTGGCCTCGCGCGACCCGCCCTTGCGCTTGCGCTTGTCATAGCTGTAGCGGCCCAGCGGCGCGGGGCAGGCGATGCCGTGGATGCCGGCTTCTTCATAGGCTTCCAGTTCGGCGGCGCGGTGCCCGGCCAGCCCCTTGATGCGATTGCCCTTGGGGATCACCCAGCGTCGCGTCTCGCGCGACGTGATGAGCAGGATCTGCATCGATCCGTCGGCGGCGGTGCTGTAGGGCAGGGCGGCAATCTGGCGCATCAGCCGACCCTTCCTGGGGTCATGCCCTGTTCTATCCTCTTGCCCCCGACGCGTTCCATCCGCGCCTTGTAACGTAAATGTCATTTTTCGCAATCGGCCCCTGCGCGACATGTGCAGGGGTCGATGCATAGCATCAGATCGACAGGCGCGCCGTCAGGCGGATGTCGCGGCCGGGCAGCGGCGCATAATCTTTGAGGAAGCTCGCCGCGCGGCGCGCTTCGACATCGAAGATATTGTTCGCCGACAGCGTCAGCGTCGTGCGGTCATTGCCCTTCAGCGGCTTCCACGACAGCGACGCATTGACCAGGGTGAAACCGTCCGTGTCGGTTTCGCGAACAGCGGTACGGTTTTGGGCGAAGCTATGCTCCACCTCGCCGCGCAGGCTCAGCCGGTCGCCTTGCGCCTCCAGCCCGCCCAGCAGGCGCAGCGGGGGAATGCGCGGCGCCGGGCCATTGCCCTTGATCGTCGCGCGGACATAGTCGGCCACGCCGTCGAAATTGATGGCATAGCCGCCGACCTGCGCCAGCTTGACCGTGGTTTCCGCCTCAAAGCCCAGATAGCGGGCGTCGGCCTGATTATATTGATAGCAGGGAAAATCGAGTTCCGCGCCGCCGTTCACCGCCATGCAGGCGCTGTCGTCGACCAGCGCGTCATAGATATAGCCGCTGAACCAGTTGTGATAGGCCGACAGCGATATCGTATAGCCCTCCCCCTGGCCGCGCAGCGTGCCTTCGACGCCCCAGCTCTTCTCCTTGCCGAAATTCGGATTGCCGACCTGGAACGCCTGCGTGCCGGCATGATTGCCGCGGGCGAACAGCTCTTCGGCCGACGGCGCGCGCTCGGTACGCGACAGGTTCAGGCCCAGCCGCCAGCCCGGCGCGAGTTCATGGCTCGCCCCGATCGAACCGGACACCGTGTCGAAGCTGCGGTCGTAGGAGGGGTTGAACAGCGTCGCGTCGGCATCGGCGCTGACATCGGTATGTTCGAAGCGTCCGCCGACCTCGACCCGCGTCGTGCCCAGGTCGATCGACTGGAGCGTGAAGACGCCGATCTGGTCGGTCTGGTTGCGCGGCAGGAATTTCTCTTCCCCTACGACATAGAATTTGCGGGTGAAATATTGCGCGCCGACTGCGCCGTCCCATCCGCCGCGCTTGGCCTGCACCAGTTCCAGCCGCGATTCCATCGACTGGTTGTAGAAGGTCGTGCCGACCGCGCCCGTATCCTCGATTTCCTGGTGCTGGTAATCGGCGAACCCCGCGCGGAAGCGGATCGATTCCAGCAGGCTGCCATTGACCGGCAGTTCGGCGCGCATATCGACGCGGTCCTGCTTCATGTGCAGCCGCACCTGCTCCGCCTCGCCGCCGGCTTCCGTGGCGTAACGCACCGGCACGCCATAGAAATTGTCGGTATGTGCGACCGAAAAGCCCAGATTGCCGCCATCGGTGATCAGCGCCGCGCCGCCCGCAACCTCCCATGTCTCGGCCGCGCTGTTGGGCAGCTTGCCGCGCAGGGTCGACAGCCCTTCGATCTCCGGATCGCCGCTCGCCGCGGCCTGCGCGCGCAGCGCCGGGGTCAGGATATAGCTGCCCGTGTCGAGATTGCCGGTCTTGGTATAGCTGCCGTCGAAATGGACGACGAACTTGTCGCTTAGAGGGACTTCGATTTCGCCCGATCCGGTGCGCTCGTTCGACGCGCTGCCATAGGTGCCGATCGCGTCGATATGGACCGGCTCGTCTGGCACGCGGCGCGGGATGCGGCTGTCGATCACATTGACCACGCCGCCGATCGCGGATGATCCGTAGAGCAGCGCCGCCGGGCCGCGCAGCACTTCGATCCGGTCGGCGGTCAGCGGGTTGATCGCCACGGCATGGTCGACCGAGGTGTTGGACACGTCGAAGCTGCCGATTCCGTCGGTCAGGATGCGCACCCGCTCCCCCTGAAAGCCGCGCAGCACGGGGCGCGACGCATTGGGGCCGAAGGAGGTGGCGGACACGCCCGGCTGGCGCGCCAGCGTCTCGCCGATGGTGGAGCGCAGTTCCCGCGTCAGCTTCTGTCCCGTGATGACCGACGTGCCCGACAAAATGTCGCCCTGCTTGCGCGGGATGATCGCGGTGACGACGATATTGGCCTGCGCGTCATGATAGGCCCCCTGGTCCCCGGCGTCACCTGCGTCCGGAGTCGGCGTGGTCTGGGCAAGAGCGGGCATGGCAAGGCACAGCGCGGTAACGGCGCAGCCTGCGCGCAGCATCGGAAAGCGGGACATGAGGATCAACCCTTTGGTTCTGGCCTATGTGATCCTGTATCTAGGATGATACATCATATCAAGATCGTTTCGCCGCATTTTTGCTGCGACGCGACATTATCACGCTCGATCAGAGGAAGAGAAATTCCGCCAACGCCTCGACCGCGGGCTTTTCCGCCGCGCGCGGTGCTATAGCCTGGCGAATCTCGACCGCGGGCAGGGGAATGTCCAGCGCCAGCCGCTTGATCCCGCTCATCCGGCCCAGGTCGCGGGCCAATGTCCCGAACGCTGCGAAACAGCCCGCGCCATCGCGCAATGCGGCGATGATCTCGAACATATTGTCGCTTTCCAGCAGCGGCATCACGTTGCGCACCCGGCCCTTGGCCAGCGCCGCATCGATGATGTCGCGCATCCCGCTGCGCGTTTCCATCGACAGCATCGGCGTCATGGACAGGTCGTCGCGGCTGACGCTGTCGGCCCGCGCCAGGGGATGGCCGCTATCGGCATAGAGGTTGAGCGGTTCCGACCAGCCATAGCGGGACTTGAGGTCGGCCGGCTCCTCCAGCGCATAGAAATAGGCGATGTCCGCCCGCCCATTGGCCAGTGCCACCGCCGCGTCCTGCGCCGTGTGGACATGCAGGTCCAACGTGATCGCGATATCCTCGTTCGCCGCCTCGAACGCGGCCAGCGCGTCCTGAAAATGCCCGAAGACAGGCGGGGGCGCGGCGAGGGCAATGAGCTGGCGAGGCGGCTCTTCCGGCGCTTCTGGTGGTGGTGGGAAAGGGGAGGCGGGCGAGGGCGCCGGCGGCGATGTGGGCGTGCGGTCCTGTGCCGTCTCCTCCACCGGCGCAGGCCTGTCTTCGCTCAGCAGCGTCATCGCCTGCGCCGTCTTGCGCCCCGCCGGCGTCAGCCGCGCGTCGCCGTCCAGATCCTCGAACAGGCGATAGCCCAGCCGCATCTCCAGCGACGCCAGGTCGCGCAGCACCTGCTCCACGCCGACGCCCAGCGCATCGGCGCAGCGCACGACGCCGCCCGCCGCCACCATCTGCGCGAATATGTCCAACTGGCGCAGGGAAGGGCTGTCCATGGGGCGGTGATAGAGGAAATATCGCAGGGGGTTAAGGGCGATCTTCGCGATCCCATGCAATGGACAGTTGACGAGCGCCACCCGATGATGGCAGGGCGACCGCCTGCCGGGCGGGTATAGCTCAATGGTAGAGCACTAGCCTTCCAAGCTTGTGATGCGGGTTCGATCCCCGCTACCCGCTCCACGCTGTTTCAGCGGCCCGGCGACGGCGGTCCCGAACTGCCCCTTTCGATCAGTGTGAACAGGAATTCCGGTGCATCGACCGGGCCGTTGGCGAGCGCGTCGATGACGGACCGGCCCATATCCTCCAGCGGCTGGCGCACGGTGGTCAGCGGCGGCCAGGATGTCAGGCTGGCGCTGGTGTCGTCGAACCCGGTCACCGACAGATCCTCCGGCACGCGCAGCCCGATGCTATGCGCCAGCGTCAGCACGCCCAGCGCCATCTCGTCATTGGTGGCGAAAATGGCGCTGGGCGGCTGGGGCAGCGCCAGCAACGCCTCACCCGCCTCGATGCCGGACGCGAAATCGAACCGGCCCTGCACGAACAGCGCGTCGTCGACCGCGATGTCCGCCGCCGCCAGCCCGTCGCGAAATCCCTCGACCCGGCGCAGCGCTGCGCGATGGGGCGGCGGCGGGGTGATGACGCCGATGTGGCGATGGCCGAGCGCGATCAGATGATCGGCGACCATCCGGCCCGCGGCGCGCTCGGGCGTATGGATGGTGAAGCTGGCCGCGACCACCGATCCGGCGATGCGCGCATAGGGCAACTTCATCTCCGCCAGCCGGGCCAGCAGCCCTTCGTCGTCCGACAGCGGCGGCACCAGCAGCACGCCGTCCGGGCGCAGCGCCGCCACCAGCCGGTCGAGAACGTCGAAACGTTCCTCGCCACCCGGCGAAATCGGCTCCACCACCAGATGATAGCCCAGTTCGCGGCAGCGCCAGGCCGCGCCGATCTGGATGCGGCTGACATAGCCGGGCGCGGGGTTGTTGTAGAGGAAGGCGATCATGAAGGACTTGCCCCCCGCCAGCCGACGCGCCGACTGGTTGGGGCGATAGCCCAATTGCCTGATCGCGGCGTCTACCCGCGCCTGCAATTCGGGACTGACATTGGGTGCCTTGTTGACGACGCGCGACACCGTTTTGATCGATACCTGGGCGAGAGCGGCGACGTCGTGGATGCTGGTCATGGATCTTCGCAATGTTGGAGCGGAAGGACTGGAACGGGAAGCGTCGACCATGGCGACAGCGGATGGCGATTGGCAAGTCGGCCGTCGCAAGTTTATGATCGGGTCGCGGCACAGGAGCGACGGGAAGACCGATCATGACCAACATCGTCAATCTGCGGCAGGCGCGCAAGGCGAAGGCGCGCATGGACAAGGCGCAGGTCGCGCAGGAGAACCGCGCACGCTTCGGCCGGACCAAGGCGCAGCGCCTGGCGGATACGCAGGAAGAGCAGCGCCGTGCCGCCCTGCTGGATGGCGCAAGACGCGAGTCCGAAGAAGGCTAGGGCGTCGCACTATATCTATAGTGATTATTGGCGCGATATGCGGCTTATTCTGTAAATGAGCCGTTCATATTGAGATGAACGCCTATTCATCTCGTTCATCCTGACCCCGAACTGTCACAATTCGTCGCGATTCTGATCCACTGCCTGCGTTGAATCGCGCAGTCGGCCGTTGGTCCTTTGCTATGACTGGAAATATTCGCACAAACCGCCCCGCCAGGGCCGCGATTGCCGCTGTTCTGGCTTTGACTGCAACCCCGCTGCTGGCCCAGACCGCCGCGCCGCCGGTCGCCCCGACCGTTGCGCCCGCCACGCCTGCCCCGGCCATGGCCGCGCCTGCGCCTATGGCCGCCCCGATGACTGCGCCGGCCGCGACGCCGACCCCCGAATTTACGCCCAGCCAGCCGGTGGTGCAGGCCACCCCGCCGCTGGAGGAGCGCATCGCCGCCGCGACCGCCGCTGCGGAAGCGGAACAGGCTGCGGCCCCGGCCGCCAAGCCGCGTTCGGCACCCGCTCAACCTATCGCCCGGGCCGCCGCACGCACGGCTGATCCCGTCGCCCAACGCCCTGCGCCGCGTCCCGCCACTGTGACGCCGATCGCAGCCGCACCCGCGGAAACGGCCGCGCCGGCACAATCGACCCCGGCCGTTGCGCCGATGCAGGAGGCCGCGCCCGCTCCGGTCGCCCAATCGCCCGCACGCACCGACCGGGCGATGCTCTGGGCATTGGGCGGCGGCGCGCTGCTGCTGCTGGGCCTGGGCGGCGCTGCGCTGATGCGCCGTCGTCGTCCTGACGAGGATGCGGTCGATGCCCGCGTCGAGCCGGTCACCTACGCGCCTGCGCCGGTTGCCATTACACCGGCCCCTGTCATGGCTGCGAGCGCCCCGATCGCGCCCCGCCCGGCGCTGGCTGCGGCGCGCACGCAGGATGCGACGCTTGAAGCCATGGTCACTGCCGCGCCCAGTGCGGACAATCCGTTCCTCACCCGGACGAAGCGGCTGCGCCGCGCCCAGCATCTGATCGCTCAGCGCGAAGCCGCCGCGATCGCTGCGCCCGCGCCGCAGACGACCCATGCGGAACCGGTGCCCGCTGCGGCGCTCGACCGTAGCCAGACCGTCTATCGCTTTGGCAACGATCGTAAGCCCTCGGGCTTCCTGAAGCCGCGCACCAGCTAACGGCGCGCAACAGCTCATCCCATGGGACGGAAGGCCAACCGGCTTTCCGTCCCTTTTTCATGGGTCGCATCGGTTGCGCTTTGGGCCCCCGCCTGTTACCGGCGCGCCGGTCATTCCCGCGCCATTTTACAGAAGGCTCGCCCGCACATGTCCGATAAGATCAACCGTATCGTCCTTGCCTTTTCCGGTGGTCTCGACACCAGCGTGATCCTGAAATGGCTGCAACAGACCTATCAGTGCGAAGTGGTGACCTTCACCGCCGATCTGGGGCAGGGCGAGGAGCTGGAACCCGCCCGCGCCAAGGCCCGCCTGATGGGTGTCAAGGAAGAGCATATCTTCATCGACGACCTGCGCGAGGAGTTCGTGAAGGACTATGTCTTCCCGATGATGCGCTCCAACGCGCTCTATGAAGGCCTTTACCTGCTCGGCACCTCGATCGCCCGGCCGCTGATCGCCAAGCGCCAGATCGAGATCGCCAAGCAGTTGGGCGCCGATGCCGTGTCGCACGGCGCCACCGGCAAGGGCAATGACCAGGTCCGTTTCGAACTGGGCTATTATGGCCTGGCCCCCGACATCAAGGTGATCGCGCCCTGGCGCGAATGGGATCTGACCAGCCGCACCAAGCTGATCGAGTTCGCCGAAAAGCACCAGATCCCGATCCCCCGCGACAAGCGTGGCGAAAGCCCCTTCTCGACCGATGCGAACATGCTGCACACCTCGTCGGAAGGTAAGGTTCTGGAAGATCCGTGGGAAGAAACCCCGGACTATGTCTATTCGCGCACGGTGAACCCGGAAGACGCGCCCGACGCACCCGAATATATCACGATCGATTTCGAGCGTGGCGACGGCGTCGCGATCAACGGCGTCGGCATGTCGCCTGCGACCCTGCTCGAAACGCTGAACGAATATGGCCGCAAGCATGGCATCGGTCGCCTCGACCTGGTGGAAAACCGCTTCGTTGGCATGAAGTCGCGCGGCATGTACGAAACGCCGGGCGGCACCATCTATCACCTCGCCCATCGCGGTATCGAGCAACTGACGCTCGACCGTGGCGCGGCGCATCTGAAGGATGAGCTGGCCCCCAAATATGCCGAGCTGATCTATAATGGCTTCTGGTTCTCGCCGGAGCGCGAGATGTTGCAGGCCGCGATCGACTATAGCCAGGAAAAGGTGACGGGCACCGTCCGCCTGAAGCTCTACAAGGGCGGCGTCTATGTCGTGGGCCGCAAGTCGCCTTATTCGCTCTACAGCGAAAAGGTCGTGACGTTCGAGGACGATGCCGGCGCCTATGACCAGCGCGACGCGGCAGGCTTCATCAAGCTCAACGCCCTGCGTTTGCGCCTCCTGGGCCGCCGCGACCGCTGATCTTTCCCATGCCGCCCGTTACATTATGCGACAAAGTGGCGGGCGGCATGACATATCTGCGGGACAACTGGCTTCCATAACCATCGTCAAGGGCGGCGGACATGCCGCCCATCAGATGCAAAGGAAGACAGACATGCTTCGCAAATTCTTCACCACCGTTGCGGTCGGTTCGCTGTTCGTCGGGGGCCTCGCGGCGACCCATCTTGCTTATGCCCAGCCCGGTGCCGAAGGCGGCCCGCGTGGCGGCATGATGGGCATGGCCGACACCAACAAGGACGGCAAGATCAGCAAGGCGGAACTGACCGCCGGGCTGGAAGCCCGCTTCGCCAAGATGGACGTCGATCGCGACGGCCAGATCACCCAGAAGGATCGCGACGCGATGCGCCAGCAGCGGCAGGAGGCCCGCTTTGCCGCGCTCGACACCGACCGCAATGGCCAGATCAGCAAGACCGAATTCGTCGCCGGGCATGAGGCCCGCGCCGAGGCCGGCAAGCCCGGCGAACGTGATGGGCGCGGCTGGGGCGGCCGTGGCGGTCATCGTCGCGGCCCCGGTCATGGCGGTCCGGGCGGCGGCTTTGGCGACGCGAACAAGGATGGCGCCATGACCAAGGCCGAATTCATGGCCCGCCCGATCGCGATGTTCGACAAGGCGGACGCGAACAAGGACGGCTTCGTCACCGCCGAGGAGATGAAGGCGGCGCGTCAGGCGATGCGGGCGCAATGGCAGGACCGCAAGGGGCCGCCGCCCGCGCCCCAAAACTGATCGGCCTATCGGGTGGCGCAGGATGCGGGGTTCTTCCCCTGGCTCCGCACCGACGCCGCCCGCACCGGAAGGGCGAAGGCTTGTCCCCCCTGCTTTCCCCTTCGCCTTCGCCCTTCCAACCTTTCTCCAGCCATGACAGACAAGCAGCATGAGCGACCGACCCCATCTCCTGCTCGTCGATGACGAGCGTTCGATCCGCGAACCGCTGGCCCAATATCTGGGCCGCAACGGCTTTCGCGTCACTGCCGTGGACAGCGCGTCCGAAGCGCGGCTGCGCCTCAACGCCAATGCGATCGACATGGTGATCCTGGACATCATGATGCCGGGCGAGGACGGCCTATCGCTCTGCCGCCACATCCGCGAGACGAGCGAAATTCCCGTCATCCTGCTGACCGCCCGCACCGAAGAGACGGACCGCATCGTCGGCCTCGAAATGGGCGCCGACGATTATGTGCTCAAGCCCTTTTCGCCGCGCGAACTGGTCGCCCGGATCAAGGTGATCTTCCGCCGCGTCGCCACCGGCGGCCAGCGCGTCACCGCGCCCGACGGCGCCAATTACAGCTTCGCCGGCTGGCTGCTCAAGACGCAGGAACGCACATTGGTCGATAGCGAGGGCGTGTCGCTGCCGCTCTCGACCGCTGAATATAATCTGATGCTCGCCTTCGCCACGCGCCCCAATTCGGTGCTCAGCCGGGACCAGTTGCTCGACATCACCCAGGGGCGGGAGGCGAATGTCTTCGACCGGGCGATCGACAACCAGATCAGCCGCCTGCGCAAGAAGATCGAGCCGGACCCGAAGAATCCCACGCTCATCAAGACCGTCTGGGGCGGCGGCTACACCCTGTCGGCAGAAGTCCGCAAACTGTGAAGCGGCCTACATGAAAAAGCTCCGTCTGTGGCCGCAAAGCCTGGTCGGTCAGGTCATCGCGCTGGTCGCGATCGCGCTGTTCGTGGCGCAGGCGATCAATTTCGGCCTGCTGCTGCGCGAACGGCAGCGGCTGGAACTGACCGGGCAGACCGCCCCCGCCGTCTATCGTGTCGTCGATGCGCTCGACAATCGGGCGGAACGCCGGGGAGATCGGGACCGGCAGCGTGAACGGATGCGTGCGCGCTTCGTGACCGGCGCGCCCTCGCTGCCCGGCCAGGCGCGTCCCGACATCGAACGCCGCGCCACCGCCATGTTCGAGGATATTGGCCTGCGCATCCTGACCGTGCGTGTAGTCGAAACGAGCGAAGTCATGCCGATCCGGCGCTGGGAACGCATCCGGATGCGGGCAAACGGGGATGGACCGCACGACCATCGCGTCGGCCTCCTGACCCTCGCGGCCGAATATGAGCCGGGCAAGTGGGTCGTGGCGCAGGCCCGCACCGGCGGCGACCGGCCGCAGCGCTTTGGCGGCTGGCTGGTCGGTCAGACCCTGATCCTCTACGTCATCGTCCTGCTGCCCCTGCTCTGGATGGGGCGTCGCCTCGCGCGCCCGCTGAAACAGCTCACCGGCTCGGCCCGGCAATTCGCCCGCACCGGCGCGGCCGACGCGGTGGACGAACGCGGCCCCGGCGACGTGCGCGACCTCACCATGGCGTTCAACGCCATGCGCGCCCGCATCATCGCGATGCTGGACGAAAAGGACCGGATGCTGGGCGCGATCGGCCACGATCTGCGCACCCCGCTTGCCTCGCTGCGCGTGCGCACCGAATCAGTCGAGGACGACGCAGAGCGCGCGCGCATGTCCGAAACGATCGACGAGATGAACCGGATGCTGGAGGATATCCTCTCGCTCGCCCGCGCGGGGCGCAGCACGCAGGCCGCGCAGAAGGTCGATCTCGCTGCGCTGGCCGACGCGGTGGTGGAGGATTTCATCGAATTGGGATCGCCCGTCGATCTCGCCGACTGCGACCGCGCCGTCGCCTTCGTCCGCCCCCAGCAAATCCGTCGCGCGCTGCGCAACCTCATCGAAAATGCGATCGTCTATGGCGACTGCGCCCATGTGTCGGTGCTGCATGAAAACGGCACGATCCGCATCGCCGTTGCCGACGACGGGCCAGGTATTGCAGAAGATCGGATGGAAGAGATGCTCCAACCCTTCACCCGGTTGGAAGGCTCCCGCAATCGTGAAACCGGCGGATCGGGACTGGGCCTCGCCCTGGTCCGCGCGATCATGGCCGAACATCAGGGCGAACTGCGTCTGGCGAACCGGCCCGAAGGCGGGCTGGAAGCGAGTTTGGTGCTGCCGGCCTGACGGTCAGGGAAAGCCGCCGTTCCGCAAACCACCCATTCCCGCCATCCAAAGACAAGCCGATCTCCCCACTTCCACGCGCCGCCTGTCCGACATCCCGAAAACCGCTTTCCTACAGGGTGAAGACAGCCCTAAGGGCCAGCCGATCTTTCATAGCGTGAAAACATGCCGAAACCGGCCCATTCCGCGGGCTCGGAGCCATGGTGCGCATGTCCTATTCCATGAGTCACATGCAAGAAGTTAGGGAATATCCGCCCTAAGCGCCAAGCCCTCAATGCTTGCCCGGCTTGCTCGACGTCCCCGGCGCGGTGGGATTGATCAGCGCGGCGCCGCTGGGCAGGCCGGTGCCACCCATATCGAGCTTCTGCGCCTCTTCCTTCGCCACCCGCTGGGGATTGTCGCGTTCCTTGATCGCGGCCTTGGTTTCGGCGTCCTGGTCCGCGTCGTCGGCATCACTGCCGCCGCGGGTCCAGCCCAGGATGATCGACATGCGCCGGTTGCGCGGATCATAGGCGTCGTTCTTGATGAAGGGTTCGCGGTCTGCCACGCCTTCGATCCGCGCGAAGCGGGCGTTGCCGATGCCGCTGTCCGCCAAGGCCCGGCGCGTCGATTCGGCACGGCTGGACGACAGCATCCAGTTGTTCATGGTCCGGCCCGATGCATAGGGCAGGCCGTCGGTATGGCCGCGCACGATCAGCGGGTTGGGCATGGTCTGCAACACCGTCGCGACCTCGGAGATCAACGCGCGGGCCTGCGGCACCAGCCGATCCGTGCCCATCGCGAACATCGCGAAGTCCGCCTCGTCGATCAGGTCGATGCGCAGCCCTTCGCGGGTCTCGGTAAAGCGCACATTCTTGCGCAGCTTGCCCAGCCCCTTGCGCGTCATCCGCTCTTCTAGGGTCTTCTTGATCGATTCGAACTTTTGCCGATCCTGCGCGCGCGTCGCCTTGCCGCCCTGATCCTTAGTGCCGGTGGCGTCGCGCGGGATGGTGATCGACAGGTTGCCGATGCCGCCTGTGGTCGGGTAATTTTCCTTGCCCATCATGCTGTCGCCGCCCATCAGGCCGGTCGACCCGGCCGAAGCCATCTTCAACTCGACCAGGGTGGGGGTGAAATAGTCGGCCAGCGCCTTGCGCTGCTTTTCGGTGGTTGCGCCCAGCAGCCACATCAGCAGGAAGAAGGCCATCATCGCCGTCACGAAGTCGGCATAGGCAACCTTCCAGGCGCCGCCATGATGGCCGCCATGCCCTTCGACGATGATCTTCTTGACGATGATCGGCCGCGGTTCCGGCTCGTTCGCGCCGCGCTTCTTTTCCGCCATGGCTTATTTGCCCCGCATACCGTCGAACACCTCGGCAAAGCCCGGCTGGTTGGCATGGGTCAGGCCCGACCGCGCGGCTTCGATCACCAGCGGCTGCGGATGGCCGTGCAGAGATGCGATGATGATCTGCTTGACGACATGATAGATCGCCCCGTCCGCCTCGATCACGCTGCGGCAGCGGTTGGCGAAGGGATTGACCATGCCATAGGCGAGCAGAATGCCCAGGAACGTGCCGACCAGCGCCGACCCGATCATCGCGCCCAATATGGCAGGCGGCTGGTCGATCGATCCCATCGTCTTCACCACGCCCAGAACCGCCGCGACGATGCCGAGCGCGGGGAGCGCGTCTGCCAGTCCTTGCAGATTGTCGGCCGGCTTGATCGCTTCATGGTGATGGGTTTTCAGAGCGTTATCCATCACGTCCTCGACCGCGTGCGGGTCGAGCGTACCGGACGAAATGACGACCAGACGCAGCGTATCGCTGATCAGGTGGACCAGCGCCTTGTCCTTCATCAGCTTGGGATATTCGGTGAAGATGGTCGAACTGGCCGGATCTTCGATATGCGGTTCCAGCGCGACCGGCCCCTCGACCCGCAGCGTCTTCATCAGCTTGCTGACGAGGAAGATGCAGTCGAGGAAATCCTGCTTCTTGTACTTGGCGCCCTTGAAGACCTTGCCCAGACCACCGCCCAGCGCTTTCAGGTCCGCGCCGCTATTACCGATGACGAGCGCACCGACGGCCGCGCCGCCGATGATCAGCATTTCATGGGGCAGGGCGTGCAACACCGGACCGAGGTCGCCGCCGGTGAAGGCGAAGCCGCCAAACACCATGACGAGCAGAATGACGAGGCCGATGGCTGCGAACATGATTATCCCCGATTGACGCGCCCGGAGGCGGTAGCTTTTCGGCCTCGCGTGCGACGCCGTGTCCTTGTGGTTAATACGGACTGGTTAGCGTCCGGTTTAGGACCGCACCGCTTTTTACCGGGCGATCAACTGATCAGGTCGAACAGGGTCTTCTGGTTGATCCGGGCATAGGTCGATTGCGCCGCATCCAGCTGCAACAACTGCGCCTTCACATTGGCGATGACTTCCTGAAGATCCGTCGATTCCAGCCCCGCCCGTCGTTCGGTCAGATCCAGGCCGATATTGGTCAGCCGCGTGCCCACCACCTCCAGCCGGTCACTGCGCACGCCCTGCTTGGCCTGCTCGACGGTGATATGACCCTGCGCCGACTTTACGCCCTCCAATGACGAAGCGATGGCCGTGTCGTCGCCACTTTGGATCGCTGCGATGCTCTGCCCCAATATGTCGTCGATCGACATCGGCGTACCGTTGACGTCGATACCTTCGGACACTTCCTGTCTGGTGCCCACCACCGCCAGGTTGAGGCCCTTGCTGACCGGCACCAGCACGCTCTGTCCATCGTCGAAGACGGATACGCCCTGATAGTCCTTCTGGTTCAGCAGTTCGGTAATGGTGGTGCGAATGGTCGACATTTCCTCGACGATCGCGGCGCGGTTGGTTTCGTTGAGCGACCCGTTGCGGGCCGACGTCACCAATTCCTGGGCGCGCGTCAGCAGATTGTCGACTTCCGACAAATTCGCTTCGGCATTGCCCGAACGCGCGGTGCCATAGCTGATATTGGTCTGCCAGGCGGCTTGCTGCGCCTGGGCGCGGCCGATGTCGGACACCTGGACCCAGGCCAGCGCATTGTCGGACGGCTTGTTGAGCGTGACCCCGGTCGAGATCGCGGTCTGGCCGTCAACCAGATCCTGGGACAGTTTCTGCTGCCGGCGGATTTCGGCGAGCATGATTTTGTTGGTGATACCTACCATGGCTCAGTCCTTCGGTCAGATGATGTTCATGATAGAATCGATCGTCTCTTTGGCGATCTGCAGGATTTTGGCGGAGGCCGAATAGGCCTGCTGGATGCGCAGCAGGTCGGCGGCTTCCATGTCCAGGTCGACGCCGCTGACGGCTTCGCGCGCAGCGACCGACTGGTCGTTGCGACTCGTCGCGGTGTCATATTCCGCCTTGGTCGATGCCAGCAAAGTGGCCTGCGACGCGATCAGCGTCGTCCAATTCTGTTCGACGCTGCCATTGCCGCGCAGGGTGGAACCGACCGTCAGCAGATTGCCGTTGAGCGTGCCGTCGGCTGATTTCAGCGCCAGTTGGGTCGGATCGGTCACCAGTGCGGACAGCGTCGCCGCCGTCGTGCCGGCCAGCAATGCGCCGCCGGCCGCGCCGGCGTCGGTCCGCCCCTGCGCGTGCCAGGCATTGACGTCGGTGACGAATTGCGCGGCCAGCGTATCCAGCGCGGTGCGCCGGTCGGCGACGGTGTCGGCGGCGGAAAACAGGCCGCCCAGCGTGCCGTTCGCAGGGGCGGCAAGGGCCGTGCCGTCCGCCAGGCTGAGCGACAATGTACCGTCGTCATTGGCCGCCATCGACAGGCTGGTCGCACTGTTGCCGCTGACCAGCGTCTGGCCGCCAAAGCTGATCTCCGCGCTGTCATGCGCGCCGAAGCTGATCGTGACGTTCAGATTTTCCGACAGCGTCTGCAAGGCCGAATCGCGGCTGTCGAGCAACTGGGCATAGGCCGATGTGCCGGGCTGGGCGCGCAACAGGCTGTTGTTGATGTCCGCCAGCGACGCCAGCGACTGGTTGATCGTGGCGACCGATGCCTGGCCCTCGGTCGCAATCCCGGCGGATACGGTCGCAAGATCCGCGCTGGTCTGGTTGAAGGACTGGGCGACGCGGCTGATGCTGTCGAGCGTGGTGACGCGCAGCGACGTGTCGCTGGGGCTGGCCGCCAGCTTCTCCATATTCTGGAACATGCCGGTCATCAGTTGCCCGATGCCGGTGCCTGTGTCGTTGAGCGCGGTTTCCGAATCGGTCAGCCAGCGCAGGCGCGACGTCGCGCTGCCCAGCGCCATGCCGGTGTTGCGGACCGATGCGTCGAGATAGGGGTCGGATGCGCGGTCGATGCCCGCGACTTGCGTGCCGCCGAAATTGGCGCGCGAGATATAGGTTGCCATCGTCGCGGTGGACGACCCCGATTCGATCGTCGTGACCGACCGGCGCGCATAGCCGCTGGTGCTGGCATTGGCGATATTTTCGGCGATCGCGGCCATCGCCGATCGATAGGCCTTCGTGCCCGAAGCGCCGATGATGAAGAGGTCGCTCATGCGCCTTCAGCCGGCGTGGGGCCATTAGGAGCGGTGGGTGACGGCGTGTCGCTCACCCGGTCGCCAAATTGCTTCAGCAGCAGTTCGGCGATGCCCATCGCGCCCTTGCTGGCCATCGCGTCTGCGGTGCGGGAATCGGCCATGTCGCGAAACTGCTGGGTCGCCGCCGAATCGTCGATGCCCTCGGCAAGGCTCGCCGATCGCATCGCGCCGATCATCTGGCGCAGGAAGACGGCCTCGAACTGCTGCGCCACCTTCTGCAGCGACGCCTTGTTCGATTGTCCCGGGCTGGCGCTGGTCGGGGCGGGGGAGGTTGTCGTCGCTACCTGCATCACAGCACCACCAGTTCGGCTTTCATTGCGCCCGCCTGTTTCAAGGCTTCGAGGATCGCGACCATGTCCGCCGGGGAAGCCCCGATCGCATTGACCGCCTTGACTATATCGGCCAGCGACGCCCCACCTTTAAAATTAATCATCGGTTTCTTCTGTTCGTCGATGCTGATGCTGGTCGATTGCTCCACCGCGGTCTGCCCCTGGCTGAAGGGAGCGGGCTGGGAAATGCGGGGACTTTCGTTGACGCTGACGGTCAATTTGCCATGCGCGACCGCGGCCGGATGGATTTTGACCGCGCCGTTGATGACGACGGTGCCGGTGCGCGCATTGACGATCACCTTGGCCGGCGCATCGGCGGGCGAAATCTCGATATTCTCGATCATGCCCATCATCATGATGCGGTCTTCGGCGCCGGGTGCGGCATCGATCGCGATCGATACGGCGTCCATCGCGCGGGCGCGGCGGTCGCCAAAGGCATGGTTGACGCCGTCCGCGACGCGCAGCGCCGTGGTCAGGTCCGCTTCGGCCAGGTTGAAGGTCAGCGTCGGCGCGGTGTCGAACCCGGTCGCGACCGCGCGTTCCACCGTCGCACCGCCGGGGATGCGCCCGGCCGACGGGATGTTGACCGACACCTGGCTGCCGTCCGCGCCGGACACGCCCAGGCCGCCGACGGCGAGGTTGCCCTGCGCCATGCCGTAAATCTCGTTGTCCGCACCGCGCAGCGGCGTCAGGATCAGCGTGCCGCCGCGCAGCGACTTGGCCTTGCCCAGCGCCGATACGGTGACGTCCAGCCGCTGGCCCGGCTTGGCGAAGGCGGGCAGGTCGGCGGTGACGAGTACGGCGGCCGCGTTCTTCAGTGCCGGGTTCACGCCCTGCGGCAGGGTGAGGCCGAAGCGCGAAACGACGCCCTTCATGCCCTGCGTCGCATATTCGATGCTGTCGTCGCCGGTGCCCGCCAGGCCCACGACGATGCCGTACCCGGTGAGCTGGTTGGGGCGGACCCCCTGGAAGGTGCCCAGATCCTTGACCCGCTCGGCCTGGGCGGCGGGCGCGGCGACCAGCGCGCACAGGGGCGCGAGGATCGGCAGGAGCAGGCGAAGCAGACGGATCATGGCGTTTGCGGCTTCCATCAGAAGGGGCTGATCGCGGAGAAGAAGCGCTGCAGCCAGCCCTGGCGGCTGGCATTGGCGATCTCGCCCTTGCCCTTGTAAATAATCTTGGCGTCGGCGACGCGGGTCGATGCGATGCGGTTGTCGGGCGCGATATCGGCCTGGCGGACAAGGCCGCTGATCTGGATGAACTCGTCGCCGCGATTGAGCGTCAGCGCCTTCTCCCCCTTCACCAGCATCGTGCCATTGGGGTAGGTCGCCGCGATCGTCACGGTGATTTCGCCGCTCAGCGCGTTGGACTGGCTGGCGTTGCCCTTGCCGGTGAAGCTGTTCTGGCCCCCGGCTGACACGTCGCTGGCGGAAAACAGCTTGGACAAAATGCCGGTGCTCGGCGGCGTGATGCCGACCGATCCGTTGCGCGCCGTGTCCGCGCTCGTCGTCTTGCTCGCCTGCGTCCGTTCGACCAGCACGATGGTTATGATGTCGCCCACGCTGGTGGCGCGCGCGCCGCTGGTCAGCGGGGTATAGCCGGTCGACGCCTGGAAGATCGATCCGTTCGCCGGTGGGGCGGCGGGCTGGGCGATCACGGTCGGCGCGTAGAAATCGCGCTCGATGTCGCGCTTCTTCTGCTTGGCGGCGTCGGCGGGCGACGCGGCCAGCGCGATCAGCGACAGCGTGGCGATGGTGGCAAGGGTACGGCGCATCATCTGGCCTTAGATATTCTGGTTGACGTACTGGAGCATCTCATCGGTTGCCTTGATCATCTTGCTGTTGACCTCATAGGCGCGCTGGGTCTCGATCATGTCGACCAGCTCTTCCACGATGTTGACGTTCGACGTTTCCAGATAGCCCGACCGCATCAGGCCGCGGCCTTCCAGACCCGCGACGCCGACCTGCGGCGTGCCGCTGGCCGCGCTTTCGGTCAGCAGGTTGCCGCCGATGGAGGTCAGGCCCGCCGGGTTCATGAAGGTGGCGATTTCGATCTGGCCCAGCTGGCTCGGCGCGCTTTCGCCCTGAAGGGTGGCGGACACGGTGCCGTCATTGCCGATCGACACCGACGTCGCGCCCTGCGGCACGGTGATCTGCGGGATCAGCGGCAGGCCATCGCTGGTGACGACGGTGCCTTCGGCGGTGACGCTGAAATTCCCGGCGCGGGTATAGGCGGTCGAGCCGTCGGGCTGCTGCACCTGGAAATAGCCCGATCCTTCGATCGCGATATCCAGCACATTGTTGGTCTGGTTCAGCGTACCCTGGGTGTTGATCTTGCTCGTGCCCTGCAACGCGACGCCGGAGCCGAGATTGAGGCCGGTGGCGAATTTATTCTCGCTGTCCGAATTGGAACCGGCCTGGATGATCTGCTGATAGGCCAGCGTCTCGAAATCGGCGCGGTCCTTCTTGAAACCGGTCGTGTTGACGTTCGCCAGGTTGTTGGCGATCACGCGCATCTTCGTGTTCTGCGCGTCGAGGCCAGTGCGGGCGACATGAAGGGCGGCGTTGCTCATCGTTCATTTCTCCGTGGCGCATCCCCGAAGGGTGCTTATGCGTCAGTCACAGCAAGATGCGTGCCAAAATTAACCATCCAGCTTCATCAGCGACGCGCCGCCATCGTCCAACTGCTTGGCGGTGTCGATCATCTTCACCTGGGTTTCCCAAGCGCGGCTGGCCTCGATCATCTGGACCAGCGCCTGGGTCGCATTGACGTTCGATCCTTCGACCGACCCCGATGTGACGGTCGCCAGCGGATCGGACGGCAGGGCGCCGCCATTGACTTCGCGGAACAGGTCGTCGGTGCCCTTGGCGATGCTGGAGCCGGCGGCGTTGACCAGCTTGAGCTTGTCGACCTGCTGCGGATTGGCCGGATCACCGCCCTGGGGCACGCCCCAGATGCTGCCATCCTTGGCGATGGAGATGCTGTCCATCTGCGGCAGGGTGATGGGGCCGCCTTCGCCCAGCACCGGCAAGCCGTCGCCAGTGGTGAGCAGGCCGCTGTCGGTGACCTTCAGGTCGCCGCGACGCGTATAGGCTTCGCTACCGTCGGTGGCCTGAACGGCGAGCAGAGCATCGCCGTTCATCGCCACATCAAGCGGATTGCCGGTTTCGGTGACCGCGCCTTGCGCCATGTCGGCCGCGATCACCTGTTCCGACGCCTGCGCGCGGGTGTCGAAGGTGTCGCCCTTGATCCAGCGCGTCTCGGCATTGGCGATCTCGGCGCGAAAGCCGACGGTATTGACGTTCGCGAGATTGTTCGCGACCGCCGTCTGCCGCGCCATCGCGCCGCGCATCGCGGTAAGGGCCGTGTTGACGAGCCGATCCATGGGCTAAGCCTTCTGATCTTAGGTGCGCAGGTTGACGATGGTCGTGGTCAGCGTGTTCGCCGCCTCGATCGCCTTGCTGTTCGCCTGGAAATTACGCTGCGCCGCGATCAGGTTCACCAGTTCGTCGGTGATGTCGACGTTGGAGCGTTCCAGCATGCCGCTGTTCACCGCGCCGAACATGCCCTGATTGGCGGTGCCCAGGATCGGCGAGCCGCTGGCGACGGTCGATGTCCAGTGGGCGTCGCCCTCCTGCCGCAAACCTTCCTGGCTGTTGAAGGACGCCATGGCGACCTGACCCAGATAGACGGTGCTGCCATCGGCATACACGGCCGATACCATGCCCTTTTTGTCCACGCCCACGCTGGTCAGCTGCGCGCCGGTGGCCGTGCCGTCAAAGGTGTTGGGAATCTGCAGGTCGGTCAGGTCGGCCGGGGTCGCGCCAGTGGGGTCTACGGTCGTCGCGCCAGTGGTGGGATCGACAGCGAACACCTGGATGCGCGCGCCGGTCGTATCGACGGCATAGCGGTCGTCATCGACGGCGAAGGCGCCGTTGCGGGTGTAGCTGATATTGCCGTCTTCGCCCTTGACCGTGAAATAGCCTTCGCCGGTGATGGCGAGGTCGAGCGTCTTGTCGGTGGTTTCCAGCGTGCCCTGCGTGAACTGCTGGGCGACGCCCTGCACGCGTACGCCCTGGCCGGCAACCTGGCTGGTGGTCTGCATCGGCGCGGCGGCGAAGATGTCGCCGAACTGCGCCTTGCTCTTCTTGAACGCGGTGCTGCTGACGTTGGCGACGTTGTTCGAGATGGTCGACAGGTCGGTCTGGGAGGCCTTGAGGCCCGAGAGGGAGATGTAGAAGGACATGGCGTTGCTCCTTGGGTGAAAAGGATGGGTGAAAAAGCGGTAGGTTTACATCAGGCTGATCGCGTCGGATGGGCTGTAGCTGCCGAGCGCGGTGATGAGTTTGGAGGACGAGCCGTCGGCGGGTGACTGGACCGCGGCGATGGTGGCCCAGGTCGCGACCTTGGTGGGGGTCGCGCCGTTGACCTTGACCTGCAGGGCGGAGGTGGCGACGGTTGCGCCCGTGTCATCCTTGCCGTCCCAATAGAAGGTCACGTCGCCCGCGGCCTGCGATCCCATGTCGATGGTCTTGACCACATTGCCGCTGCTATCGACCAGATCGATGGTCGCGCCTTCGGTGGCGGCGGGCAGGGTGATCTGGCCCGCATAGGTGCCGGATGCATCGGGCGCGGCGATATTGCTCTGCACCAGCATCGACTTGCCGATCCAGCTCGCCGCGTCGCCCAGTCGCGTGCCGGTCAGCTCGCTCGCCAGGCTTTTGAGGGTCTGGTTCATTTCCGCGATGCCGGACGAATTGGTGATGGTCGCCATCTGCGACACCATCTGCGCGTTATCGACCGGTTCGAACGGGTCCTGATATTGCATCTGCGCGGTCAGCAGCGTCAGGAAGCTGGCCTGGCCCATCTCCGCGCTGCCGGTGCCGACGATGGCCTTGGGATTATAGACCGACAGGCCAGCGCTGTCGGTTGCGGTGGTCGTCGTCATTTGCCGATCCTTATGGTTTCGAGCATCAGGGATTTGGCGGTGTTGAGCACCTGCACATTATTCTGGTACATGCGGGCGGTCTCGATCATGTCGACCAGTTCGGCATTGCCATCCACCGCCGCTTCCCAGACATCGCCATTCGCGTCGGCCAGCGGGTGGTTGGGGTCGTGGCGCTTGGTCGGCTCGGCATTGGTGGTGACGACATTCTTGACCTTCACCGTCGATACGCCGGGCGTGTCGGTGACGGATTCGAATACCGGCTTGATCGCGCGATAGGCCTCGGCGGCGCTGCCGGTGACATTGCCGGCGTTCGCCATGTTGGACGCAGTGGCGTTCAGGCGCACAAGCTGCGCGCTCATGGCGCGGCCTGCAATGTCGAAGACGTTCATGGGCGGCGAGTTGCTCATGCTCATTCTCCCTTCAGGGCGCGGTTGATGGTGTTGATGCGACCCTCCAGGAAGGACAGGGTCGTGCGATATTTGACCGCATTTTCGGCAAACAGCGTCTGTTCGGTGCTGAGTTCGACGGTGTTGCCGTCCAGGCTGGGCTGCAACGGCACGCGATAGCCCATGGCATCCTCGGCGGCCTGCGACACGTCGGTCGCGCTGCTGCCGGCCCGGGTGGTCGCTTCCTTCAGCGCGGACTCGAAATCGATGTCGCGCGCCTTGTAGCCCGGCGTGGAAGCGTTCGCGATGTTGGACGCAAGCAATGACAGGCGTTGCGAACGCAGCGCCAGCGCCTTTCCATGTATCCCGAAGAGAGTATCTTCCACCGACATTGTCATATTCGCTCTAAAAGTTTGTCGTCCCCCGCCGTTCTGACCCCTGATGGCGTCTCCTGCGGGTGATCCAGCCTGAGATCAGCAAGAGCCGTGCCAATTTGCGTGGGTGACGCATCGGCCGCACGGACAATCGCAGAAAACCAGGCTTTTCGCGGGATAGGCGGCAAGGGCGGCAAATTTTTGCCGGTCGGCGGCAGGGCGTTGCCGCCGTCGGACGAGACGACAAGGAATGGGCGCTCATGATCGCGATTATCGGCCATTTGTTCGATCCATTGACCCTGGCGGCGATGTTGGGCGGGATCGCTTTGGTGGCGCTGTTCCAGAATGGCGTCGGGGCGATGGCGCGCGCCATGGCGGCGCTGCATCCGCTGATGACCGCTGACCCGGCGCGCGATCGCGACGCCGCGCGGGCGGCGATGTTGAAGATCGACCAGGTGGCGCAGCTCCGCGGCCTGTCCTGCACCGACCGGGTAAAAACCGCCAATGTCTTCCTGACCGAAGCCGCACGCAAGCTGGCAAACAGCGATCGCGCCGACATGTTCGAACTCTGGGCGGCGCAGGCGTTGGCCGACCGGGCGCAGCGCCATGGCGCGGTCCACAAGGCGTGGTTGTCGATCGCGGACGCCGCGCCGGCGCTGGGCATGGCCGGCACGATCATCGGCCTCATTGGCATGTTCGCCGCCATGGATGATCCCGCCGCGCTTGGCCCCGCCATGGCGCTGGCGCTGCTCACCACCTTCTACGGCGTCGTCATCGCCAATATCCTTGCCGCGCCGGTTGCTGCGCGCCTGTCCGACCTGTCGGAGCGCGAACTGGCCTGGCAGCGGGAAGTGGCGGACCGGATGCTGGCGATCGCGCGCCGCGAAAATGCGCCGGTGCGCCGCGCCACGATCCGCGAAGTCGCATGACCGTCCCGTCCGCCACAGCATCGGCCACCGCCGCCCGGCGCAATCGCTGGGCGGTCAGTTTTGCCGATCTGCTGCTCCTCCTCCTCGCCTTTTTCGTGCTGCTGCAGGCCAGCGGATCGCGACGCGACGCCATGCTGTCGCAGGTCAGCCAGCAATTTGGCGGACGGGCGATGCGGCAGGGCGTGGAATTGCGCGCCGCCGAGCTGTTCGTGCCGGGCGAAGCGCTGCTCAATGAGGCGGGGCGGGCGCAACTGGCTGCGGTCGCGCGCCGGTTCGCGCGCGAACCGGGCCGGGTGGAAATCCACAGCGACGGATCGGACCGGGGCCGCCAGCGCTTCGACGATTGGGATCTGGCCGCCGCCCGGCTGGGCGCAGTCGCCCGCGCGCTGCGGCTGGACGGCATCGCGCAGGATCGGCTGCTCATTCGCGGCCTCGACCAAGGCGATGGCAAGGCCGGGCAGGGGCAGCGCATCACCATCGCGCCGGGCCGTTAACGATATTTGGCACGGATATTGCTGAAATCCTGACAAAGACCGTTCGTCCGTCAGGAGACATGCCGTGTTGCGATTTTCCTCCCTTCTTCTTGCCGCCGTCGCGCTGACCGGCGTGTCGCCCGCGCTGGCTCAGGCCCAGGGAAGTCAGAAATTCGAGAATCTCGACCGGATCGACAGTCTGGTGGCGATGACCGTCGGCGCTAATCTGGGCGAACCGGGCGGCCCCGCCGCCCCGGTGGATCGCCGTCTGCGCCTGGCGGCCTGTCCGACCACGCCCAGCGTGGAAGGGCCGGTATTCGGCGCGGCGATGGTGCAATGCGCCGCGCTGGGCTGGCGCATCCGCGTGCCGCTGGTCGCGGGCGCGGCCGCCGCGGCATCGGGGCCGGTGCCGCGCGCCGCTCCGGCCTATGGCGCCGCCAACCGCTTCAACCGCGCCGCGCCGGTCGCGGCGAAAGAGGCGGTCGTGCGCAAGGGCGATCCTGTGCAACTGATGGCCGGCAACGCCGTTTTCAGCGTGTCGCGCATGATGGTCGCGGACGAGGATGGCGCCATGGGCGAGACGATCCGCGTGCGCGAAGACAAGAAAAGTTCGCCGATTTTCGCCCAGGTCGTACAAATGGGCGTTGTGCGCATTCCAGGATTTAATGATTTTTGAACTTGTCCGTTATAGGCAGTAGGGACGAGTGAAGGATTATCCAATGATCAAGTCTGTGGGCCAGAATATCAGCGCCGCCATAGAGGCGACCCGCCTGCGGGAAGGGGCCAGGACGCGCGCGTCGGCATCCACCGGATCGGCCACGACATCCGCCAGCGCCGCATCGGCCAGCCCGGCCGCGCGCATGGCCGCTGAAGGCGCGCCGGTCGATATGGACCGGGTCGCCGCCATCAAGGCCGCGATCGCATCGGGCAACTACCCGGTCGACGCCAACGCCATCGCCGAACGCATGGTCGCCCTCGACCTGTCGGCCGCCTGATAGAGGACAAACGTCATGCCGCTGGGTCTTGCTGCGCTGGATGATCTCTTCGAAGCCTTCGAGGATCTTCGCGACGTGCTCGACGGTACGGACGCCACCGCGATCGAGGTCGCCAGCAATCGCGTCAGCCGCGCGGCTTCGTCCGTCCGCGCGATCGGCGCCTGGCGTTCCGACCCGGCCGTGATCGAACGGTTGAGCGTCATGGTGCCGCTGCTCGACAGCGCCCGCATCCGCGTCAAGCTGCTCGCCGATCATGCCCAGCAGCGACTCGCCATCCTTGCCGCCCATGGCGCGCAGACCGCCCCGCTGACCTATGGCCGGTAGACGCAGCTGAAAATAATTTCGAGTTTCGA
>NZ_JAIQXR010000022.1:0-81452 GCF_020166615.1 Sphingobium sp. 3R8
AACGTATCCACTCTGCTGTGCGGGCTGCAGCAAGGCTAAAGGCAAATTCTGGTCGTCAGCCGACGCCTTTCACGGTGTAAGGATAAATGGCCTCCCGAAGCAGGGACATCGTTTCGTCGGCGTCTCTGCCGTTGGATAAAGCCCATTCTTCAACTAGCCGAATCGGTGCATTAAGGTCGGACCGATCCATGACCAGATTGCTGGGCGCAAGGCCAGCGGGTTCGATCAAGGCTTCGATCAACACATTGACATATGGCGTGGTCAAAAAATCGATGCGAGGGCCATCCGCGAATTTTGAATGCAGCAAGATCGACAGAATAGGCCTCGCGTGCTGCCGGTTGACGCGAATGATAACATCGTCGTTAGTATGGGCAATGGCGATGCCCGGAGCCGTGCGTTCGGATTGCATGCCTTTTTATAAGAAGGTTTTTGCGGGAGGCAAACTAATGTCCGCTGTCGCGAAACCCAGGCGGCCTCTGAAACGGCAATTTCTGGTCGTCAGCGGTCATCGCTCACCCCGTCAGCGGACAGGTATCCAGTCCGCTGCTCCTCCGCACCACCGTCTTTCCTATTCTCCCATTCTCTGGTTTACCCTCATCGATGGACCAGCCCCTCCCCTCGTCACCCCCCACGCCTGCCAGCCGCTGGCCCATGGCGTCCGTGGCGCGTGGATGGCGCGAACCCGGCGCGTCCCTGTCGCATCCCCGTCGCGTTGGTGTGCCCCGATCATGACCGTCCCTTCACCCACCTGTAGCCTCGCGATAGCGTCGCAGGCGCGTCGGCGGCGCTTTTCGCGCAAATCACCCGACAACGGTGTGAACTTCGGCCGCGGCGCCCACCCGGCCCCGTCGCGACCCGTCGGCACCATCAAATCCCCGTCCCCCCTTCATCTTGGCCGCCGCTTGTTCTATGTCCGCACTCCAATTCCCAAGAGGACGCCATTTTGATCCTGGACCTTGCCGCCGCCGCTTCGGGCGCCATTCGCTTTGAAGATCTGGGGCTGGACCCCGTCGCCCTCAATCTGGGCTTCTTCACGCTCAAATGGTACAGCCTCGCCTATCTGGCCGGCATCCTGATCGGCTACTGGTATCTGCTCAAACTGGTCGCGCAGCCGGGGTCGCCGATGGGCCGGCGCCATGCCGACGACATGATCTTCTATGCGACGCTCGGCATCATCATCGGCGGGCGGCTGGCCTATGTGATCTTCTACCAGCCCGAAATCCTGGCCCATCCGCTCGACATCTTCAAGCTGTGGCATGGCGGCATGTCCTTCCATGGCGGCGCGGTCGGCGTGTCGTTCGGCATCCTCTACATGGCGTGGAAGGAAAAGCTGAGCTGGCTGCGCATCCATGATTATGTCGCCTGCGTCGTGCCCTTCGGCCTGTTCTTCGGCCGCCTCGCCAATTTCGTGAACGGGGAATTGTGGGGCAAGGAAACGGACGTGCCCTGGGCCATCATCTTCCCCACCGGCGGCCCCTACCCCCGTCATCCCAGCCAGCTCTACGAAGCCGGACTGGAGGGCGTCGTCCTGTTCCTGATCCTCGCCTTCGCCTTCTGGAAGACCCGCGCCCGCTACAAGCCGGGGATGCTGGTCGGCATCTTCCTGCTGGGCTATGGCTGCTTCCGCTTCGGCGTGGAATATTTCCGCGAGGCCGACGCGCAGTTGATGGAGTTCGCCGCGCGCACCGGCCTGCATATGGGCCAATGGCTGTGCGTGCCGATGATCCTGGGCGGCCTCTACCTGATCGGCACCGCCGGCCGCCGCCGCGTGCGGGTGGAACCGATCGCCGGGGCGAACAGTGTCGCCTGAAACGGCATCGCTGGCGGATCGGCTGGCGCGGCAGATCGCCTCGGGCGGGCCGATCTCGGTCGCCCATTATATATCGGAGGCGAACCAGCATTATTACGCGACCCGCGACCCCCTGGGCGCGGACGGCGACTTCACCACCGCGCCGGAAATCAGCCAGATGTTCGGCGAGCTGGTCGGCCTGGCGCTGGCCGACGTCTGGATGCGGTCGGGCCGCCGCCCCGAAACCGTCTATGCCGAGCTGGGGCCGGGCCGCGGCACGCTGGCGGCCGACGCGCTGCGGGCGATGGAGCGGGCGGCGCTCGCGCCCAAAGTGCATCTGGTCGAAACCAGCCCCGCGCTGCGCGGTCGCCAGCTCGCCCTGCTGCCCCATGCCGTCCATCATGACAGCATCGACAGCCTGCCCGAAACCGGCCCGCTGCTGGTGGTCGCCAATGAATTTTTCGATGCCCTGCCCGTCCGCCAATGCATCCGCGTCGGGGACGAATGGCGCGAGCGCGTCGTCGTCAGTCGCGAGGCGGAGGGCCGCTTCCTTGCCGTGCCCGGCTATCGCCGCATCGAATCGGGCCTGCCACCCTTTGCAGTGGACGCGCCCGAAGGCGCGATCCTCGAATCGCCGATCGTCGGCGCCGGCATCGCCTATGCCCTGGCCCACCGCATCGCCAGGCAGGGCGGCGCCGCGATCATCATCGACTATGGCCATGAAGGCCCGGCGCTGGGTGACACCTTGCAGGCGGTCAAGGCGCACCAGTTCGCCGATCCCTTCACCGATCCGGGCGAAGTGGACCTGACGACCCATGTCGATTTCAACGTGCTGGGCAATATGGCGCGCCAGGCGGGCCTGCGGGTTCATGGCCCGGTCGGCCAGGGCGATTATCTGCGCCAGCTCGGCATCGACGCCCGCGCCGACCAGCTCGCCCGCACCGCCCCTGCCCGCACTGCGGAGGTGGAGGCGGCCCGCCATCGCCTGACCGACGCGGCGGAGATGGGGACGCTGTTCAAGGCGATGGCCTGGACCCATCCCGACTGGGCGGACCCGGCCGGGTTCGACCGGCTTTAATCTTCCTGGTGGTAGCGGCCCAGCTTGCGGATGAAGCCGATCAGGCCGGTCTGCCGGCTGCGCTTCATCCGCTCGGCGTGGAGGATGGTCTGGACCCGCGCAAAGCAATCGTCGGCATCGACATTGCACAGCACATAGTCATAGCCGTCCCAATGCGCGATCTCGCCCGCGGCGCGCGCCATGCGACCCTCGATCACCGCCTCGCTGTCGGTCGCCCGCCCGCGCAGGCGCCGCTCCAGCTCCTCCATCGACGGCGGCAGGATGAAGATGCGGACCACGTCGCCGCCGGCAATCTGGTGCAACTGCTGCGCGCCCTGCCAGTCGATGTCGAACAATACGTCCTGACCAGCCTTCAGCATCGCCTCGACCGGGCCGCGTGGCGTGCCGTAACGCTGGCCGAACACATGCGCCCATTCCAGGAATTCATGGTCGCTCGTCATCCGGCGGAATTCTTCCAGATCGACGAAATGATAATCCTTCCCATCGACTTCACCCGGTCGCATCGGCCGCGTGGTCGCGGATACCGACATGGACAGGTCCGGTTCGGCGGCGAGCAGCTTGCGCGCAATGGTGGATTTGCCCGCGCCCGAAGGGGAGGAAAGGACGAAAAGAACGCCCCGCCGCTTGAAATCGGGGGTCTCTGAAGGAATGGTGTCGGCCATGGCCGCTAGTGACGCCTGAGACGCGATTTTGCAAGAGGGCGGTGGGGAGAGACGATGCGACGCAGACGACTGGCCAACCGGCGCGGCTTCATCGCCGCCGCCCTGATCGCGCTCGTCGCCTGTATCATTCTGTTTCTGATGCACCGCCCACCCATCTGCACCTGCGGCCATGTGGAACTGTGGCATGGCGCGCTCGACAGCGGCAACAGCCAGCATATCGCCGACTGGTACAGCCTCAGCCATGTGATCCACGGCTTCCTGTTCTACGCGGGGGCGCGCCTGTTGCTGAAACGCCGGCCGATCGGGCCTCGGCTGGCGCTGGCCGTCCTGATCGAATCGGCATGGGAGATATTGGAGAATTCGCCGATCATCATCGACCGTTATCGCACGACGACGATCGCGTTGGGCTATTCGGGCGACACGATCCTGAATTCGATGAGCGATATCGGCATGATGACGCTGGGCTTCCTGTTCGCCGCCCGCGCGCCGGTCTGGGTGACGGTCGCGCTCGCCGTCGCGCTGGAATTGCTTGCGCTCGCGGTGATCCGCGACAATCTGACGCTCAACGTCCTGATGCTGACCTGGCCGATCGACGCGGTGCGCGACTGGCAGGCGGCGCTTTAACCCTTGGCTTTCCGCGCCGTTTCGATCGGGATCGGCTCGCCGCTCTTGTCCGGCAGCAGTTTCAGGTTCCTTTTGCGCTCCGCCTCGCGCTTGGCCTCGTACAGCTTGCCCGCCATATAGGCCCCGGTTACGAACAGCGCGCCGGCGGGGTAGCGCATGATGATCCGCTTGGCGCCTGCGCCTGCGATCAGGCCGAACACGCCCTTCTTTCCCGTCGCCGCCGCGACCCGGGCGGCGACCACCGTCGCCCCGACCCGCGCCGCCTTTCGCAGCATTCCCGCCTTTTTCGGCGGACGGATCGTCACCAGCGGGGCGGAGGGGGTGAGGGGTGTTTTCTTCATACAGGGTTAATGTATCGAAGCCCGGCCGGTTCCGCCATGTTGATCTGGATCAGACCATATTTTCCGGCCGCACCAGCCGGTCGAAGGTCGCCTCGTCCACCAGCCCCAGTTCCAGTCCCGCCTCTTTCAGCGTCTGCCCTTTCTTGTGCGCATATTTGGCGATGGCGGCGGCATTGTCGTAGCCGATCTCGGGCGCCAGCGCGGTCACGAGCATCAGCGACCGGTCGACCAGCTCGGCGATCCGCGCCTCGTTCGCCACCAGACCCTCGACGCAGCGTTCCGCGAAACTTTCCATGCCGACGCTCAGCAGGTGGATGGAGCGCAGCACATTGGCGCCGATCAGCGGCATGAAGACGTTGAGTTCGAAATGGCCCTGCATCCCGCCGATCGTCACCGCCTGCGCATTGCCGATCACCTGCGCGGCCACCATGGTCAGCGATTCGCACTGGGTCGGGTTGACCTTGCCCGGCATGATCGAACTGCCCGGCTCGTTGGCGGGCAGGTCCAGTTCGCCCAGCCCCGATCGCGGCCCCGACCCCAGGAAGCGGATGTCGTTGGCGATCTTGGTCAGCGACACCGCCAGCGTGCTCAATGCCCCGGCGAAGAAGACGAGGCCATCCTTGGCGGCGAGCTGTTCGAACTTGTTGGGCGCGCTTTCGAAGGGGGTGCCGACGATGTCGCTGATCGCCGCGACCATATCCTCGGCCCAGCCTTCGGGCGCGTTGAGGCCGGTGCCGACGGCCGTGCCGCCGATCGCCAGCTTGCGGATATTGCCGTTGAGCGCCCCCTCGATCCGCGCCCGGCCGCTGACCAGTTGCGCGGCATAGCCGGAAAACTCCTGGCCCAGCGTCAAGGGCGTCGCATCCTGCGTATGGGTGCGGCCGATCTTGACGATATGGCTCCAGGCCTGCGCCTTCGCGGTCAACGCCCCGGTCAGCTTTTCGAGCGCCGGGATCAGCCGGTCGCGCGTCGCCATCACGGTCGCGACGTGCAGCGCGGTCGGGAAGCTGTCGTTGGACGACTGGCTCATATTCACATGGTCGTTGGGATGGACCGGGCTCTTGCCGCCGCGCGTGCCCGCCAGTTGCTCATTAGCGAAACCCGCGATCACCTCGTTGACGTTCATATTGGCCTGGGTGCCCGACCCGGTCTGCCAGATGACGAGCGGGAACTGGTCGTCCAGCGCCCCTGACACGATCTGCTGCGCCGCATCCTCGATCGCGGCGACGAGGCTGGCGTCCAGCCCATGCGTCCCGTTCACCCGCGCCGCCGCCTGCTTCACGATCGCCTGCGCATGGACGATGCCGAGCGGCATCCGTTCGGTGTCGCCGAAGGGGAAATTCTCGATGCTCCGCTGCGTCTGCGCCCCCCAATAGGCGGCAGCGGGCACCTCTATGGCGCCGATGCTGTCGGTTTCGGTGCGGGTGGTGGCGGGCATGAAGACAGTCTCCTTTTGAGAAGGAATCTCAAGAGACTGTCATGTAAGGTAAGGCTGGAAAATTCCAATGACCGACGGCGTGACCTGCCCCGCCGACGGACAGCTTTACTTCTTCTTCCCGAAGTCCACCGTCACGACATTGGAGCCGTCTTCGGCCGTCACCTGCGGCCCGTCATTCTCCGCTTCGTCATGCGGCTCGGGCAATTCATCCGCCGCGACCTGGAATTGCAGCGCGAAATTGACCGCGGGATCGACGAAGGCGGTGATCGCGCTGAAGGGAATATTGAGGTGGGCCGCGACCTGGTTGAAGGTCAGGCTGACTTCGAAATGATGGTCGCTGACCTTCAGGTCCCAATATTTATTCTGGAGGACGATCGTCATCTCGTCCGGGAAGCGCTCCACCAGATGTTTGGGGATGTCGACGCCCGGCGCGTTCGTCTTGAAGGTGATGTAGAAATGATGCGCGCCCGGCAGGCCGCCGGACTGCTGCACCTCGCCCAGCACGCGGCCGACGACTGCACGCAGGGCCTCCTGCACGATTTCGTCATAGGGAATCAGGCTGTCGGGCAGATCTTCGCTCATGGCGCAATGTCCTAACGGCCCGAAACAGGCGGTCAACCCCCGCAGGCGGATTGCATGAGCAGATTGCATGATGGGCGCTACACGCTATAGGGCGGCCATGCGCACGGCCGAGATTCACCGCAACACGGCGGAAACCCAGATCGACGTCACCGTCAACCTCGACGGGACTGGCCTCTATACGGTGTCGACGGGCATCGGCTTCCTGGATCATATGATCGAGCAGCTATCGCGCCATTCGCTGATCGACATGGATGTGAAGACGGTCGGCGACCTGCATATCGACCAGCATCACACGACCGAGGATACCGCGATCGCGATCGGCGAGGCGCTGGGCAAGGCGCTGGGCGAGAAGCGTGGGATCAGCCGCTATGGCAGCGTCTATTCGCCGATGGACGAAACGCTGAGCCGAGTGGCGCTCGACATTTCGGGTCGCCCCTGGCTGGTGTGCAAGCTGCCTTTCACCGTCACCAAGGTCGGCGAATGGGACACGGAGATGGTGGAGCATTTCTTTCACAGCTTCGCCCAGGCAGCCGGCATCACGCTGCATATCGAGCTGCTCTATGGCAGCAACAACCATCATATCGTCGAAAGCGCGTTCAAGGGTCTGGCCCGCGCGCTGCGCCAGGCGGTGGAGATCGACCCGCGCAAGGCGGACGCGATTCCCTCGACCAAGGGCATGTTGTAACAGCGCAACGAAAGGCTGGACCCATGTTCATCATATCGCTGACCTATACGGCTCCGGCCGATATTCTGGACGGCCATCTGGCGGACCACCGGGCCTGGCTGGACCGCGGCATTGCCGATGGCTGGCTGCTGCTGGCCGGCCGCCGTGAGCCGCGCACCGGCGGCATATTGCTAGCCCGTGGCGATCGCGCGGCGATCGAGGCGAAGGCGGCGACCGATCCCTTCGTCGTCAACGGCGCCGCTACGGCTGAGGTGATCGCATTCAACCCGGTGCGCGCGGCGGCGGGCGTCACTCTGGAGAGCCTGCTCGCATGATCGCCCTGATCGACTATGGCGCGGGCAATCTCCATTCGGTCCATAATGCTCTGCGCAAGGCTGGCGCGCACGATGTCGCCATCACCGCCGACGCCGATGTCGTGGCCAGGGCCGATCGCATCGTCCTGCCGGGCGTGGGCGCTTTCCGCGCCTGCCGCGATGCGCTGGTCGCGATCCCCGGCATGGTCGACGCCATGAACGAGGCGGTGAACGGGCGCGGCACGCCGTTCCTGGGCGTATGCGTGGGCATGCAGTTGCTGGCCGATGCCGGCGAAGAGTTCGGCCGGCATGAGGGGCTGGGCTGGATTCCCGGCACCGTCCGCCGGATCGAACCGACCGACGCCGCCGTCAAGGTGCCGCATATGGGCTGGAACGATGTGGTGCTGAACGGCGCGCCGCCGCTCATCGAGGCGGGTGAGGCCTATTTCCTGCACAGCTATCATTATGAGGCCGCCGATCCCGCCCATGTCGCCGCGACGACCGACCATGGCGGGCCTCTCGTCGCCGCAGTCGCGCGCGACACCATCATCGGCTGCCAGTTCCACCCCGAGAAAAGCCAGCGTTACGGGCTGGCCTTTATGGCGCGGTTTCTGGATTGGAAGCCGTGATATAATGCAACATCCGTTCGGTTCGAGCCTGTCGAGAACCCTCGCGCAACAGGTTCTCGACAAGCTCGAACCGAACGGAATTTTGGAAGTCGCATAATGTCCCTGATCGTCTTTCCCGCCATCGACCTGAAGAACGGCCAGGTCGTCCGCCTCGCCGAGGGGGATATGGACCGCGCCACCGTCTATGGCGACGATCCCGCCGCGCAAGCGCTGCTGTTCGCGCAAGCGGGCGCGCAGCATCTCCATGTCGTGGACCTCGACGGCAGCTTCGCCGGCCATGCCGTCAATGCGCAGGCGGTCGAGAAGATCGTCGACGCCTTTCCCGGCCATGTCCAGTTGGGCGGTGGCATCCGCAATCGCGAAGCGGTGGAGCGCTGGTTCGACCTCGGCGTCTCGCGCATCGTGATCGGTACCGCAGCGCTCAAAGACCCCGCCTTCGTCAAGGCGGCGGCGCGCGACTTTCCCGGTGGCATCGTCGTCGCGGTCGATGCCCGCGACGGCTTCGTCGCGACCGACGGCTGGGCGGAAAAGAGCGATATGGAAGTGATCGACCTCGCCCGCCGGTTCGAGGATGCCGGCGTCGCATCGCTGCTCTTCACCGATGTCGGCCGCGACGGGATGCTCAAGGGCTGCAATATCGACGCGACCGTCGATCTCGCCCGCGCCACCGACATTCCGGTGATCGCCAGCGGCGGCGTGGCGGGGATCGCGGACATCCGCATCCTCAGCCTCCATGCCGACGAGGGGATCGAAGGCGTCATCACCGGCCGCGCCCTCTATGACGGGCGGCTGGACCTCAAGACCGCGCTGGCGGTCGCCAAGGCGGCGGCGTGAGTAACGTGACATCCCACGGGTATTGGAAACCAGTCGCATGACCGTCCGCACCCGCGTCATCCCCTGCCTCGACGTCGCCAATGGGCGCGTGGTCAAGGGCGTCAATTTCGTCGATCTGAAGGATGCCGGCGACCCGGTCGAGCAGGCCAAGCTCTATGACGCGGCCGGGGCGGACGAACTCTGCTTCCTCGACATCACCGCCACCCATGAAGCGCGCGGCACCATCCTCGACGTGGTGCGCCGCACCGCCGAAGTCTGCTTCATGCCCGTCACCGTGGGCGGCGGGGTGCGCACGCCGGACGATGCGCGCGCGCTGCTGCTGGCAGGCGCGGACAAGGTCGCGGTCAACAGCGCGGCGGTCGCCCGGCCCGAACTGGTCGCCGATATCGCCGACCGCTTCGGTAGCCAGTGCATCGTCGGGTCCGTCGATGCACGTAAAGTAAGCGAAGGCCGGTGGGAAATCTTCACCCATGGCGGTCGCCAGCCGACCGGCATCGACGCATTGGAACATGCCCTGCGCCTGGCGGACCTGGGGGCGGGCGAACTGCTCGTCACCTCGATGGATGGAGATGGCACCAAGGCGGGCTACGACCTGGCGCTGACCCGCGCCATCGCCGACGCGGTATCGATTCCGGTGATCGCCAGCGGCGGGGTCGGCACACTCGACCATCTGGTCGAGGGCGTGGTGCAGGGCCATGCCAGCGCAGTGCTGGCCGCGTCCATCTTCCATTTCGGCCAACACACGATCGCTGAGGCCCATCGCGCGCTCGCGGCGGCGGGCGTGCCGGTACGGTCGGCCTGAAAATGTCGATTTACTTTACAGCAACCATGATTTCCGCTGCGATGTTAACCATCATTCTTCCCTAAAATACTGGGAATTCTACCCCATGGCATGGACCCTGCTTAACCAAGTCCGGGTCGCGTTCAACCATTACAGGTTCAACGCAAACGGGGTGATTTGATATGAAACTTCCTAAGATGCTTCTCATGGCCGGCGCCGTCGGCCTCATGGGCGCTGCCGTGCCGGCGCCCGCCAACGCCACTTTCTGGTGCTGGTTCGGAAAGTGCGGTGGTTCGTCGTCGGGTGGTTCGACCAGCGGCGGCGGCTCGTCGGGCGGCACGCCCACGCCGGTGCCGGAGCCGGAACAGATGGCGCTGTTCGGCATGGGTGCGGCCGTTCTGGCCGGCCGCATGTTCTTTGCGGCCCGCAAGCGCAAATAATCGATTGACGGGTCGCGCGCACGGCGCTTGATGGCGGCCATGCGCGCGACCCTTCATAGCCTCGAACAGACCATCCGCCAGCGGCGGAGCGCCGACCCGTCGGCCTCCTATGTCGCCAAGCTGACCGCCAGGGGCCGCGCCAAGATCGCGCAGAAGGTCGGCGAGGAAGCGGTCGAGACGGTGATCGCCGCCATGGCGGACGATCGCGACGCAGTGATCGGCGAAAGCGCCGACCTGCTGTTCCATCTGCTGCTGCTGCTGGCCGATGTCGATGTGCCGCTCGACGCGGTGCTGGACGAGCTGGACCGGCGCGAAGGCGTGTCGGGCATCGCCGAAAAGGCCGCGCGCCCGGTGGATTGACGCCCCATTGGGGAAAGATGTTGCCCGCCCTGCGTTGATGCGTCAGCTTCATATCAGGAAAAGGGGAGGCATCATGGTTCGCACTCTTGTCGGCGGCCTTCTGGGCGGCTTTGCCATTTTCATCACCGGCTTCATCTTCTGGGGCACGCCCTTGTCCGCGCTGGCGCTCAGCCGCACCGACGAACAGGCCAGCGCAAACCTGCAGGCCGCGATGGCGCAGGCGCTGACCCCGACCGGCACCGGCGTCTATGTTATCCCCGACCCCGCGACGGCGCAGGGCACCATCCTCTACGGCAAGGGGCCGGTAGCGCAGATATTCTACAATGAAGGCGGCTTTCCGGTGATGGACAGCGGCGCGCTGATCGGCGGGCTGATCCTGGCGCTGGTCGTGGGCGTGCTGATCGCGCTCGCCCTGCGTTTCGCACTGGCCGATTTCGCCAGCCGCGCCCGCGCCTCCATCCTGTTCGCGCTGGCGGCCGTCCTATGGCTGCATATCGGCCAGGCGGTCTTCAACCACGCGCCCTGGGGCTATATTCTCTACCTCGCCTTCAGCGATTTCGTGGCGCTGGCGCTCGCCGGCCTGATCGCGGCCAAGCTGATGGAGACAAAGGCCGAAGCGACGGCTGCGGCGGACGCCGGCACGTTGCATTAAGCGGAGGCTTCCTCCGCCAGCCGGATCATGCAGGCGGCGTGGCGCCGGGCGATCGCCATGCGATCCTCGCCATAGCCGCCGCCCATGGTGCTGGCGAGCGGCACGCCCCGCCCCCGCGCCTGCCGCATGACATAGCGGTCGCGCGCTTCCAGCCCGGCATCGGTGAGCGCCAGCCGCCCCAGACGATCCTCTGCATGGGCATCGACGCCCGCCTGATAAAGAATCAGGTCCGGCGCGAAATCGTCCAGCACGCGCGGCAGCACCTCCGCCAGCACCGCCAGATAGGCCGCGTCGCCGGTCCCATCCTCCAGCCCGACATCGAGAGTCGAGCGCGCCTTGCGTACCGGGAAATTCTTTTCCGCATGGATCGAAAGGGTGAAGATATCGGACCGCCCGGCCAGCAGCGACGCGGTGCCGTCCCCCTGATGCACGTCGAGGTCCAGGATCAGGATACGCCCCGCATCGCCCTCCGCGATCAGCCGATGGGCGGCGATGGCCAGGTCGTTGAACACGCAATAGCCCGCCCCCGTGTCGTGCAGCGCATGATGGCTGCCCCCCGCGGCATTGGCGGCATAGCCATGCGCCCTCGCCAGCTTCGCCGCCGCCCAGGTGCCGCCGGGCGACAGCATCGACCGGCGCATGACCCGCTCCGTCACCGGAAAGCCGATCCGCCGCGCCTTTTCCGGCGGCACCGTCAGGGTTACGACCTCTTCCACATAGATGGGATCATGCACCGCCTCGATCCAGGCGCGCGGCATCGGCACAGGCTCAACCGTCTGAAAATCCAGGCCGCTTTCGCGCAGTGCATCCATCACCAGCCCATATTTGTCGAAACGAAATCGGCCGCCATCTGTTGCAGGGGAGACATAGGCGGGATGGTGAACAACGTGCAGCATGATCTTTTCCGCTATGGCGATTTGAACCGTGGCGGCTTTGCGCTATCTGGTCCAGCATGAACCGTCCCGATCTGATCCGTATCCCGCTGCTGGCGCTGCTTGGCGTCGCCGCGTTCCCCGCCGTGGCGCAGACCCCGCCGCCCGCCGTGGCGCCCACATTATCTGTGCCGACCATCCAGCCCGTCCCGGTCCCCCCGCCGCCCGTGCCGATCCCGGCGCTGTCCCCGGCGCAGGAGGCCTGGGCCAATGACTGGCTGAAGAATGGCGCGGCGCAAGGGCTGATGGCCCGGCAGAAGGCGAGCGGCCCGCTGAGCGGCGATGCGCTCGTGAGCGCCCTGCTCGATCGCGCCAAGGCGCTCAGCACCGGCCGCGTCGACACCGCCGACTTCCTCCAGATCTGGGCGCTGCGCCCCGGCGCCTTCGACCCGCGCCCCGGCCTCGCCAAGGCGGTGAGCGAGGATCGGCTGTCGCAATGGTCCACCGGCCTCACCCCGCCCTGGTCGGGTTATGACACGCTGCGCAAGGGCCTCGCCAAATATGAGGCGATCCGCGACAAGGGCGGCTGGCCGACGCTGACCGCGTCCAGCGCGCCCGATGTGGTGCGCGCGCGCATCGCGCTGGAAGACCCGGCCGTCACCCAGAATGAAAAACTGGTGGACGTGATCCAGCGCGCCCAGCGCCGCTATGGCCTCGAACCCACCGGCACGCTCGGCACGCGCACATTGGCCGAACTCAATGTCGGCGTCGATGACCGCATCGCCGCGATCATGGCCAATATGGAACGCTGGCGCTGGATGCCGCGCAGCCTGCCGGTCAATCGGGTGCAGGTGAACATCGCCGCCGCCGTGCTGACCGTGTTCGAAGGCGACCAGCCGGTCACCTCGATGCGCGCGGTCACCGGCAGCCCGACCAACCAGACGCCGATGCTGACCTCCAGCATCCATTCGATCGTGGTCAATCCGCCCTGGAACGTGCCGATGTCGATCGCCAATCGCGAACTGTTTCCCAAGGGTCGGGCGGTGCTGGCGCGACAGGGCTACAAGATCGTCAAGACGCCCGAAGGCGGCGAACGCATCGTCCAGCCGGCAGGCCCCGGCAGCGCGCTCGGCCGGTTGAAGTTCGACTTCAACAACCCCTTCGCCGTCTATCTGCACGACACCCCGTCGCGGGGCAAATTCTCCAGCTATGACCGGCTGGCCAGCCATGGCTGCATCCGCCTGGAAAAGCCGGTGGCGCTGGCCGAACTGATGGTCGCGGCCGACCCCAATCTGAACGGCCAGATCCAGACGCTGATCGACGAAGGCAAGACCCAGCGCGTATCGCTGCCCAGCCAGGTGGCGGTCTATCTGCTCTACTGGACGGCTTTCGCCGGCAATAACGGCACGGTCAGCTTCCGCGCCGACCCCTATGGCTGGGACAAGCTGCTCGCGCAGAAGATCGAGGCGTCCAGCCGCCGCGTCGATCCCACCGCTGCCCCCTCTCCCGCTATCGCATCGAAGGACTGATCCATGCGCACACTCGCTTTCGCCGCCCTCGCTGGCGCCTTGCTCCTCTCCGCCTGCGGCAAGAAGGAAGAGGAAGCCCCGACCGTCACCAACAATCTGGTCGAGCCGCCGGTCGAAAATGTGATCGTGGACGAACCCGAAGCGCCGCTGCCCGAGCCGCAGAACAATGCCGTCGCGACTCCGGCCGCGCCGCCGCCGTCCGTGTCAGAACAGCAGCAGATTCAGGATGATGCGGAAGCGACCGGCATGACCTCGCGCCTGCCCGAAGGCGGCGAACAGAGCCAGCCGGCGGACGGGACGAGTACGACGGGCGAGTGAAAGCGCACGCCCCGCTCTTGGACCGGGGCGTCGCCTTTGCTATATTGCGACCATGGATCGCCGCAATTTTACGAAGTTCGCTTTAAGCGGACTCGCCTTTTCGTTTCTGTCGGACAGCATGGGTCGCGCCGCGCTGTCCACGACAGGGCCTGAACCACTGAGCCCGGCGCCGGTTCCCACCGTGCCCGCAACGCCGCGTGCGGTGGCGCAAAAGCCCTATGCCGCGCTGCTGGAACGCGCCAAGGCGGCGCTCGACCGCCATGCCGACGCCTTCGCCCTGCGCGACCGGCTGGCGATCGTCGATTTCGACGCCCCGTCGAAAAATCCGCGCATGCATATCGTCGACCTGATTGGCGGCCAGACCAGCAGCTATCTGGTCTCGCACGGCCGCGGCTCCGACCCCGAACATTCCGGCTGGCTGCACAGTTTCTCGAACGAGTTCAACTCGCTCGCCAGTTCGTCCGGCGCGTTCAAGACGGGCGACATGTATTTCGGCCAGCATGGCCGGTCGATGCGCCTGCTGGGCCTCGACCCCCAGAACAACAATGCCGAACCGCGCGCCATCGTCATCCATGGCGCCGATTATGTGAGCGAGGATCATGTCGCCGCCTGGGGCAAATGCGGTCGCTCCGAAGGCTGTTTCGCTGTCGCCCCCCATATCGTGCCGCAGGTGCTGGGCCTGTTGGGGCCGGGCCGGATGCTCTACGCCGACAAGATCGGGAACGGCTGACGCAGCGGTCGCGAAGCGAAGCGCACTCCCTCAGCCGTCATTCCAGCCAACCGAACCGGCCTTCGAAAAAGGCCGAAGCATCGCCCCGGCCTTTTTCGTCTTGTCGGGGATGGAACCTACCCCACCGTGCCCGCAGGCCCGGTCATCGTTTCGATCGATGGCTTGTTCATGGCGTCGATCGTGCCGTCGGCCATCATCGCCTTGCCCATCGTGATGGCCTCGTCGCGTAACCCCTCCTCGGTTGAGGTCTGGCTGGCGCCGATCAGGGCCGACAGCAGCACGTTCCTGCTCACCGCGTCGCCCGGTTGATCCGTTACGGTCTGGCGCGCCAGGGTCAATGCTTCCTCATAATAGGTATCGGCCGCGCCCCGGTCATGGTCGCGCAATTCCTGGTTCCCCATCTGGATCAGGATGCCGGCCAGGATGTTGCGGCCGGCCGCATCGGCGGGCTTGGCCTCCACCACCTTGCGCCAGTGCGGCAGCGATTCGCCATAGAGCGCGATCACCTTGTCCATCTGCCCCAGCGCGCCATAGGCGGCGGCATCGGCATAGAGCGCATTGGCGAGGAAATTGACATTGTCGCCCTTGGACGGGTCGGCCTCTACCGCTGTCCGGATCGCCGGCATGGCGGCGTCATATTTGGCGACCGCACCGGCATTGTCGCCCTTTTGCTGGGCCGCCTGGCCGGCGGTGAAGTCGGTCACGGCCTTGTTGAAGGCGGCGATTTCGGCCGGGGTCAGTTCGCGCGCGACGGGCGTTTCAGCGGCGGCGGGCGCGGCTTCGGCCGACGGCGCTTCGGGCGGAGCGGCATCGGGTGTCTGCTGCGCCAGCGCCAGCGGCGCGGCGAGCATCGAAACGAGGGTCAAAGCGGTGTTGCGGAACGTTGATGCCAACGTCTGGGTCTCCCTTGTCACGGCATTGGATAGTTGGCCGGACGCTATGCGCCCCTGCCAACAACAGAATGAACGAAACAGCGTTCGGGTTCCTAACGCTTTAGCACCGGCTCATCGCGCAAAAGGCGCCGGCCATGGCAAAATCGGCCGTGCGCCGTGCCGTGGCCGCGGCGGCCAGCGCATCTTCGCCCCATAGTTCGACCTGCCACGCCGCGTCGATTTCGGCCGCCTCCCACACCCGGTCGAGGTCATGTCCCCCCTCGACGATCGCCAGCCCGCAGACGAGCGATCCGCTGAGCGACACCAGCGTCGACAGGCCGACCAGCGTGAAAGGATCGCAGGCCGCGACCGCCGCACCCAGCCGGGCGAGCGTTTCGGGCGGCTGCGGCACCGGGATGATCCCCTGCGTAACGGCGAACGTCACGTCGTAGCGCGTCCGCGCCCAGTCGAGCAGCGGCTCCCACGCCGCTGCCTGCCGCGCGACCAGCGTCGCCGGCCCGTCGGCGCGATAGCAGAGCAGGTCGGTTTGCGCATATTGCGCTATCCCGTCGGCAAAGGCTGCCGGCCTGGGCGCGACATGGTCGATCGCCGCATTGGCGAGGCCGGTCATCGGCATGGACGCGGGATCGACCGTCTCCCCCTGTGCCCGCCATTCCTGCGCGACCGCTTCGGCCAGCGCGGGCGTCGGCAGCACCAACAGCGCGCGCGCCGGGGTGCGGACGGCGCGGCCGTCCAGCCGGATGGCGAAGCCGCCATCCTCGGCGACCATCGTCACATCGGTGTAGAAACGCTTCATTGCGGCGGCCGCGTGCGGAACAGTGCCAGCAAAATGCGCGGCACGACGATGAACTGGAACAGGCCGGTGACGACCATGATCGCGCCGAATGCCTTGGCCTTGTCGCCCTGCACCCAGGCGAAGCGCTGCATGATGGCAAGAAAGCCGAACATCACGATCAGCGCACCCGACAGGCGGAACAGGCCGATCGCGAAATGGCGCTGGCGCGCGACCGAATCGGGATTGGGTTTGGGCGGCGGAGCGGGCGGAAGATCGGTCATGGCGCGCCGATATGGCCGCGTAATTCCGCGCTGTCCATCGCCACCGCATGAGCGCCCGCCGCGACCAGTTCGCCCGGCAGATGATAGCCCCACGCCACGCCGATGCTGCGTACGCCCGCGGCCAGCCCCATGGCGATGTCGAAGCTGGTGTCGCCGATCATCACCGTGGTGTCGGGCGCAGCCCCCGCTTCCGCCATCGCGGTCATCAGCATCGAAGGGTGCGGCTTGGACGGGTGGCGATCGGCGGTCTGCAGCGTCACGAACCGGTCGATGATACCATGATGGGTGAGGCACAGGTTGAGGCCGCGGTCTGACTTGCCGGTCGCCACGCCCAGCAACCATCCCGCCGCGTCCAGCTCCGCCACCAGATCGGCGATGCCGGGATAGAGCGGTTCCTGCACCCCCTGCTCGCGCCGCATCGCCTGGAACGCCAGCTTGTAACGCTCGGCCAGATGATCGTGGAAATCCGCCTCCGCATCGGGCAGCAGCCGCGCCATCGCGACCGGCAACGACAGGCCCACCGCCGACAGGATCGCCAGCCGTTCGGGCGGCGGCAGTTGCACATCCTCGAAGGCGCGGACCATGGCGGTGCAGATGCTGTGCTGGCTGTCGACCAGCGTGCCGTCGCAATCGAAGACGACCAGGCGATTGCTCATGCCGCGTCCCCTTCGCCCAGAGTCGCCCGCATCAGCGCCGCCAGCGGTGCATTGCCACCGGCGTCCAGCGCATCGGCCACGCCGATCCGCGCCCCCTCCGGCTTGTCCTGCCCCAGCTTGGCAGTGCCGTGCAGCGCGTCCACCCGCATGGCGAAGCCGACGAGCCCACCGAGCAGCCGGTCGAACTGGCCCGCCCCCATCTTGTCGCGGGTCCAGACCGGCTTTGGCGCCAGCCGCCGCTCCTGCTCCTGGGTGAGCGCATCGATCTGCGCAATCGTCGCGTCCCGGTCCAGCCGCGCCATCGGCCCGCGCAATTCGGCCGACAGATAGTTCCAGGTCGGCACCTTGTCGGGCAGGCCATACCAGTCCGGGCTGACATAGCCATGCGGCCCGGTAACGACGATCAGTGCGTCCGCTCCGTCCAGATGCCGCACGATCGGATTGGCGCGATGGATGTGCAGGCCGATCCGCCGATCGTCCAGCCAGACGACAGGCAGATGCACCACATGCATCCTGTCGGGCGCGGCGACGCAGAGCAGGCCGAAGCCCGCCTGTCCCACGAAATCGCGGATCGCCGCCTCATCCGTCCAGCGATAGGGCGCCCCCGGCGTCATTCGCCGCGGCCGCCACCCCGCGACCGGCGCTCGCCCTTGCGATCCTTGCGCACCTGCTTGGCGTGCTGGCGCGCGAACTTCTTCTCGTCCTCGCGGGTCGGGGTCCGGTCGATCTCGTCGTCCAGCGGCATGTCGCCCAGGGAGAGGTCGAAGCCCAGATCCTCCAGGCTGTTGGCGAAATGGGTCGGCAGGTCCGCCATCACGTCCACCCGCCCGCCATCGGGATGATCCACCCGGATGCGGCGCGCATGCAGGTGCATCTTGCGGCTGATCGACCCGGTCAGGAAACTGTCCTTGCCGCCATATTTGCCGTCGCCCACGATCGGGTGGCCGATCGCCGCCAGATGGACGCGTAACTGGTGCGTTCGGCCGGTATAGGGTTGCAGTTCGACCCAGGCGGCGCGGTTGCCGGCCCGTTCGATCACGCGATAGCGCGTGCGGGCGGGCATCCCCTCTTCCTCGTCCACATGCATCTTCTCGCCGCCAGTGCCCGGCTGCTTGGCGAGCGGCAGCTCGATCATGCCGTCATTGATCGACGGCACGCCGATCACCAGCGCCCAATAGACCTTGCGCGCGGTGCGGCTGGAGAAAGTCTTGGCGAAATGCGCGGCGGACCGGCTGGTCCGCGCCAGCAGCAGCGCGCCCGACGTATCCTTGTCCAGCCGGTGGACCAGTTTGGGGCGCGATTCGGAATCGAACAGCAGCGCGTCGAGCAGCTTGTCGACATGCTCGTCGGTCTTGGTCCCGCCCTGCGTGGCCAGCCCCGGCGGCTTGTTGATGACGATGGCCTGCGCATCGCGATGGATCACCATCTCCTGCGCATAGGCGATCTCGTCGGGCGTCAGGTCGATGACGCGGACGCGCTTCGCCTTTTCGGGCATATCGGGCCGCGCTTCGGCGGGGGGGACGCGGATCGTCTGCCCCTCGACGATGCGGTCGCCCGGTGCGGCGCGCGCGCCATCGACCCGCAACTGGCCGGTGCGCGACCAGCGCGACACGATATTGAAGCCGACATCGGGCAGATGCCGCTGGAACCAGCGGTCGAGGCGGATGCCGTCATCGTCGGCGGCCACGCGGAACTGGCGCACGTCGAGCGACACGCCCTTGGCGGCGCTGCTCTTGGCGGCGACGGGCTTGGCTGCGGCCGGTGCGGCCTTGGCCGCGGCGGGCGCAGCGGCTTTCGTGCGGGGCTTGAACGGCGGCTTTCCGCCCTCCCCCTTGCGCGCACTTGCCGCCTTCGCGCGCCCACGGGCGCGGCCGGGCTTGCCGTCGGCGGATTTCCGGTCGAACTTGCGGTCAGCGGGCTTTTTATCACCCGGCTTCTTGTCGCCGAAGCGCTTGTCCGACGGCTTGCCGCTGGCGGAGCGGCCCGCAGGCTTGCCGTCGCGCGGCCCCTTGCCGCCGGTCGCGCCGGTGCTGGGCCTGGCGGGAGGACGCCCCTTCATGCCACGACACTCCGCATCACGGTCAGGCCCACGCACAGCGCCACGATCGCGCCGATCACCGACGCCAGCGCATAGCCGCTCGCCAGCAGGATATCGCCGCGCTGGATCATCAGCATGGTTTCCAGGCTGAACGCGGAAAAGGTGGTGAAGCCGCCCAGCACGCCCACGCCCAGCAACAGGCGGATCGGCTCGCCCGACACGCTGCCCCCGCGCGCCAGCCATCCGGCGAGCAGCCCCATGGCGAAACCGCCGATCAGATTGGCGGCGAAGGTACCCCAGGGCCAGGCCGTGCCGGGCGCCATCTGCCCGGCGAAGCGCCCCAATTGATAGCGCAAGGCGGCGCCCACGGCGCCTCCGCCCATCACAAGAAACATATTGGTCATGCAAAGCGCCCTATAGCGAATCCGTCGAAGGGGAAAGCGCGCAATCAGGCGGTTGTGACGAGCTGCGCCACCGGTCGCCGATGCGCCGCGATGCAGGTCACGACGCTCAGCACCACCAGCAGGAAGGCCGCGCTCTCCAGCCCGGTCGGCCAGCGCCCTTCCCAGGCGAAGCCATAGATCAGCGCGAAGGCGGTCTCGAACAGGATCATCTGCCCGACCATGGTCAGCGGCAACAGCCGGCTCGCCCGGTTCCACAGCGCGTTGCCCACGATCGAGGCCAGCAGCGCGACAGCGACCGAGACGGTAGCGAACTGCGTCCAGGCGGCGGCGTCATGCCGGCCCAGCCCCAGCCACAGCACGACCGGCAGGAACAGCAGCGCCTGGCATCCTGTCGCCAGCCCGATCAGCAGGTTCCAGTCCTGCGCCGGCATGTCGCCCTGCCGGCGCAGCCAGTGATTATTGCCGATGGCGAAGGCGGTCCAGGAGATCAGCGCCCCGACCGCGCAGGCAAAGCCCAGCAGCCGCGTCGCCACCGGGCCCGGTCCGGGCATCACCACCGCCTGCCAGCCGATGCACAGCGCGCCGGCGACGCACAGCAGCAGCGAGGGCGCCAATTGTCGCAGCGGCACCGCGCCCGCCTCCCGGCTGCCGATGATCGTCACCGCCACCGGCAGGAAACCGACCACCAGCGATGTCATGGCGACACCGCCCATCTGCACCGCGCTCACCAACAGCACATAGTAAAAGAGGTTGCCGGCCAGCGCGAGCCAGGCCAGCGCCCACAATAGGCGCGGCGTCATCCGCGCGGCCAGCATCCGCCAGCGCGGCGCGACGAGGATCAGCGACAGCGCGCCATAGGCCAGATAACGGCCGACCGCCTGCTGCAACGGGGTGAAGCCGCGCACCACTTCGGGCGCCACGAACACCAGCCCCCACAGCGCGCCCGCGCCCACGCCGCACGCGATGCCCGCCAGCATCGTTCCGCCTGATCCCTTGGTCATACCCGTCCGTCTTTCCCGCCCGACCGCCTGTCGATCCCGAATATTATCATCACAGGAGCGGGAAAAATGCTCTTGATTGCCCCTGAAAATGCAACAATTACTCGTCCATGCCCGATATGCGCACTCCAGACCCGTTCGACCGCGCGATCCTGCGAATCATCCAGCGCGACAATCGCACGCCGCAACGCGCCATCGCGCAGGCGGTGAACCTCTCCACCGCAGCGGTGCAACGCCGCATCGCCGCCATGGAAAAGGCCGGGATCGTCGCCCGCAACGCCGCGATCGTCGATCCCGATGCAGTGGACCTGGACATCACCGCGATCGTAGAAGTCCATCTGACCGACGAACGCTCCGCCACGGTCGACCGCGCCAAGGCGCTGTTCCGCGCCGATCCGGCTGTGCAGCAATGCTATTATGTGACGGGCGGCTGCAGCTTCATCCTGTTGATCGTATCGCCCGACATGCGCCATTATGACGCGACCACGCGCCGCCTGCTGTCGGACACCGACTTCGTCGCCAGCTTCCACAGCTTCCACAGCTTCCTCGCCCTCGACCGGGTGAAGGCGGGGATGGAATTGGTGATCCCGTAAGGGAGGGTTGCGCGGATGGGTGGTTCCTTCCATTCCACTCCTGCCAGCGGCAGGGGGAACATGTCCATTTTTGGGCGATTTCGCGCGGTCTGCTTTGCGCGAGACTTCACGCGAAAGGCGACGTAAAAATCCGTCTACCTAGCGCCCGCTTCTGACCGCTCGCAGACTGCGCCAATAAGCAATCGCCTCGTTGCCCCACCCTCACAACCCCATTGCCCTCCGCGCCAGCCGCATTACTCTCCCCGCCATGTCGGAACGGAAACTCAGGGCGTGGCAGGCGGCGGGGCTGATCGATGCCGAGACCGCCAGCGCGATCGGCGCGTGGGAAGCCGCGCATAGCCGGCCGATCGGCGTCTGGGCAATCGTCGGGCTCGGCGCGCTGACGATCGGGCTGGGGCTGGTGTCGATCGTCGCCGCCAATTGGGAGGCGATTCCCGGCACGGCGCGGCTGGCGATCCATTTTGCGATCATGGCCGCGCTCGCGGCATGGATCGGGTGGCAATTGCCCAGGGGCGATCTGAACCCAATAGTCAGCGACGCCCTGCTCTTCGTGGCGGCGGTGCTGGGCCTCACCTTTTTCGGCCATCTGGGGCAGGTCTACCAGACCAGTTCGCCGCTGTGGCAGCCGCTGCTCGCCTGGCTGCTGCTCTTCTCGCCGCTGCTTCTATTGTTCGGGCGCAGCTGGCCGGTTGCGGGCCTGTGGATGGCAGGGCTGCTGGGCACGCTGTGGGCGCACGCCGACGATCATGACCGTGTCTGGTCCCTATTCGGTCGCGTCTCGCCGACGCATCCGTCGCTCTATTGGGGACTGATCGCCTGCCCGCCGATCCTGGTCGCCGGCGCCGCCGCCCTGATGCGCGACAGGAGCGATCGCCCCGCCTTCTGGCGGCTGATCGAACAAATGGCCGCTACGACGATCTTCGCGGGCGTCAGCATCGTCCTGCTGCTGCGCGGCTGGGACAGCGACAGTGCGGTCCTGCCCGGCAGCGCCGCGATCCAGAGCGTCGCCCTGCTCTGCGCCGCCGCGGCGATCGCTAATGCCCGGCGCACCGCGTCCGGCCGGGCGACCGCAGCGCTGCTGGTGGTCGCCGCGGTACTGCATCTGGGCCAGGCGCTGCTGCCCGGCCTGAGCCATTACGCCCGCGCCTGGATCCCCAGCCTGTTCTTCCTCGCGCTCTGGGGCGCGGTCGCCGCCGGTGCGATCCATGCCCGTTGGCGGCGCATCTTCCAGGCCGCCGTCGCGTTGGTCGCGCTGCGCATCATCATCCTCAGCTTCGAACTGAATGACGATTTGCTGGGCAGCGGCGTGGGGCTGATCCTGTCGGGCCTGTTCGCCATGGCCGTCGCCTGGGCCACGATCCGCCTGTCGCGCCGTTATGCCCCCGCGCGCGGAGAGGGCGCATGACGCCCGCCCGCCATCGCCTGATCCTTGCCGCCGCGCTGCTGCTGCCGCTCGCCGCCCTGTTGGCAAGCTGGGTCATGATCCACCGGCAGGCGCAGCAGGGGCAGGACTGGCTGATCCCGATCGAGGGCTATGACCCGCGCGACCTGCTACGCGGCCATTATGTGCGCTATCGCTACGCCTGGCCGACCGCGCCGTTGCGCGAGGGGGAGAGCCGGGCCGACCCCGCTTATGCCAGCGCCCTGTGCGTCACCGGCACCGCGCCGCACATCCGAACGGTGCGCCCTATATCCCCGACGGATGCGACGCAGGACTGCGCCATCATCCTCCGCGCGACATTGGGCGCGCGGCAGGAGGTCCGCAGGCTTGAAAGCGGGATATTCTACGCCTCGCAGGGCCAGGCGATCGCCCTCTCCCGCAAGCTGGCCGATCCGCGCCTGCAAGGGCTGGTCCGCGTCCGGGTCCGCGCCGACGGCGTCATGCGCCCGGTCGCGCTGGACTTCCGCCCCCGCCCGAAACCGCAGGTTGCGCCCTAAAGCTCCAGCCCGATCAGCGTCCCGCTGCCGATCCGGTCGACATGCCGCTTGCCGTCAATCTCCAGCCAGTCGGGCGTCACCTCCAGCCGGCGGCCGTTGATCGTGGTGCGCAGATGCTCCACCGCGATCCGGTTGCGCGCGACGATCCGCAGCACCGCCAGCCCGTCGCCCCGCGCCGCCATCATGCTGTAGCGGTCGCCGCGCAGCAGGAAATGCCAGCTACCGTCGGTCGGCTTCCATTCATTGCCGTCGATGATCTGCGTCGCCACCCCGTCGGGCGAGCCCAGCCGCACGCTGATCCGCGTCGCGCCATTGGTCCGGCGCGGCGGCGCGAAGATCAGGATCGGCTCGCCTTCCAGCGTGATCGGGATCGGCGTGTCGCGCAGCAGCCGCGATCCGCCCACGATCAGTTGCGGCAATTCCGCCGAAAAGGGCAGCCGGTCGCGCGCGAAATGGCGCTGGCGCACCACGGGATTGGCGTGGAAGCTGTGGACCTGGGTCGCGGTCAGCCGCCCTTCCTCCACCAATCCGTGGCATGTCGGGCACAGCAAGGTCGCCCCCGGCCCGTCCGGCAGCCCCAGATAGCGGTAGATGGTGACGCCGCACCGCACGCAGGCAAAGCCGCAGGCGTGGCGGATTTCGGCGCGCTGCTCGGCCGTTAGGTCCGGCAAAGACGGCATCACTCGCAAGCCAACCATGGAAGACGACCCCTTATCCCGCCGTTCACCCCTTTGTGAACGGACGTTCCTGACATGGCGTCCTCTTGCGAATTGAGGCTCTGCGGCCCCTCTTTTGTTAACCCTATCGTTGAAATAAATCGGCTCAAGTCAAGGGGCTGGACGAAATAGTCTATCTTTGCGGCAGCAGGTCCAGGTTGCGCGCGGCGGCGATCGCGCGGATGCGGTCGGGCCGCGGCATGTTCTTGATCGCGATTTCGGCGATATCGCCGGCACTGAACAACTCGACATGGCCGACGCCGAAGATGCGCTGGCCCAGGCTTTGGGTGATGCGCACCGACCGAATGGAGGACAGCGCGACCTCGGTCCGCTGCTTGGCCAGCAATCCGCGCTCCATCAGCACTTCGCGCTCGCTCAGCGCCAGTCGTTCGCCCTTGTGCAGCACCCACCAGATCGCGATCGCAACGATGCCGACCACCGAAACCAGCAGCAGCAGGAACAGGACGGGATGCGCCCGGAACATCGCAGGATGCTCGTCATACAACCAGGTGTCGCTCACGCCGCCTCCGTCGCTACAGCCCGCCGACTTGACCATGGCCCGGCCGATCCGTCAACCGGCCAGTCCGTGAGGCCGCACGCGGTTGCAGAGCGGCGCTCCGGCTGGTTAACCGAAATTTTCCATAAGCGATGGTAAAGCATCCGCTCCATTTGGGATGCACCATGGCACGAAATCTGTACGACGTCGGCGATCGCCACCCGGATGACGCCGGCGCCTGGCTGAACGACAAGCAGGAACAGCGCACGCGCGTCGTCCCGATCGGCCTGCTGCTTGCCGCGCTCGGCATTGCCGGGGCCGTGGCGTTGCTCATCGCACATATTCTGCCCGCCCCCGGCGACGCCGCGAAAGACGTCGCCGCGCCTACCAGCATCAACGAACGGTTCGCGCTGTGCGACGACGTCCGGGGCGACGCCTGCATCCTGTCCGCCAACGCCTATGCCTGGCGCGGCACACGCTATCATCTCTCCGACATCAGCGTCCCCAGCGACACCGCCCCCCGCTGCTCGGCCGAAGCCGCGCGCGCGCAAAAGGGCCGCGCCGCGCTGGCCGCGATGCTGAACGGCGGCGCGTTCGAGGCCCGGCCCGACGCTGCCGATCCCGACCCCTCCGCCCGGCTGCTGCTGCGCGACGGCGTGTCGATCGGCCAGTTGATGATCCTTAAGGGCCATGCCAGGGCTTGGTCGCGCAACCCGATCGACTGGTGCGCGTCCTGATCGCCATATTTTCGCCGCTCTGCATATACCAGTACGGGATATTTATGCGGACCTGCAAGCAACGCATTGCTCCGCCATCGACTATGCGCCCCGCCGCCGATGGGGCGGCCCCGGTCGCGCGGTATCCCGACTGCAGGGCAGTCCCACCGGCGCGGCTGGACGCCCGAGCGCCTTCATCCCCCCGGCGCAGAAAAAGAGGTTGGATCGATGCCGGGCCAGTCGGCTACGGGCTAGAGACAGATAGGGGATAAAGTATCTTCCCCTCTCATGCGCTCCTTATTTGCCATTGGGAAATATGGCGCTAAAACAAGAGAAACGGGTCAAAGGTAGAGGGTCGTGACGAGCAATAACGCTAATCCTCACCATTATAGTCTCAGCGACGGCGATCTGAAAAGATCCGTAGACGAAGCTTGCGCCAACGACTTGTCGATCGAACTTCCAGTTCGTTTTATCGTAGAGCTGTCTGTAGCTCCGGACATCGATACCATTATGCAAGTGATAGCGCGCTGGTCGCGCGCGATTTTCCGTGCCGATCGCGTAACAATCGCTCTGCCGGTTGACGCTACGCATCTTCGCCTGGTGGCCATGGAGGGGAATGACGCCATTCCTTTGGACATGCCGGTCCCTATTGCCGGCACGATGGTCGGACGCGTCTTTGCGCAGGGGAAAGCAGAAATATGCCCCGACCTCACCTTATCGGAGGATTGGGACTGTAAAATACTGACCAGCAAGGGGCTGCAGTCATGCCTGGATGTTCCCTTGCTGAGCGGGTCGCGCTGCTTTGGCACAATCAACATCGGTCATTGCCATAGGAATGCGCAGGATGTGGCGGACCTGATACGATTACAGGCTATGGCCCATTGGGTGGCGTCGTCGCTCCGCATTCATCATCAGGTGGACGAAATGCGGACATTGGCGGATATTGATCCGCTGACCGGCGCCCTGAACAGGCGCGCATTTGCGCGAAAATGCGCGGCCATGTCGGCCGACTGGGACGCCCGCGGCGACCCGAAAAAGGCGCAGTTGGGCATCGCCATGATCGATCTCGATCATTTTAAGGCCATCAACGACCGCTATGGACATTCCGCCGGGGACAGGGTGCTCATCCGTGTCAAGGAAGCCTTGGCGGACAGTTGCCGCGATGGCGATTTGATCGCAAGAATGGGAGGGGAGGAATTTTGTGTAGCGATACCCGATATCAGCCAGCCGGGAATGCTGACTGTGCTCGACCGTTTCACAAAAGCCATAGAATCCGTCTATATTCCCGAGGCGGACCAGCATATCAACGTTACGGCCAGCATCGGCGCGCTGCTGGTGCAGAGTAAAATGGACGATCAGGACAAGCTATTGTCCCTGGTGGATGGGATGATGTACCGCGCCAAGGAATCCGGTCGAAACAGGGTTCTCTTTTACCAATAGTCAGGATTGCGTCGGACTTTGCTCGTGACGCCAATCCTCAACCTTCCTGCAACCGCGGAAGCGTGAAACCGCGCTGTTGAAGCATCATTTTCCTGCGGCGGTGTCGAAATTCGGCGCTCCCGCCCGTCCCCTGACCGCCGCCAGCACCTCGCCCGCCAACCGCGCATAGTCGGCGCAGGCGCGTTGCATCGCGGCCTCGGCGCCCTCCCCGCGCAGGCGTCCGAAACAATGGCGGTTCTGCGCCGCGCGCATTTCGCGCAACCGCGCGCGCGCGTCCATCGCCAGCCCCAGTTGCGGCCCGGTGCGCCGCCAGGCCTCGGCCGCGCTATAGATGCGCCGACCCGGATGCACGCCCGGATCGCCCCCGGCCGCCGCGCCCAGCCGGTGGACCCGCCCCGCCTCCACGATCAGGTCGGTCAGGAACAGGTCCAGTTCGCGCAAACCGTTGCCGATCAACTTGGCCGGCATGGCGTCGCGCCGTCGCCCCGCCGCGTCGGGACAGGTGCCCAGCGACAGGCCATTGGCCAGAAACGCCGCCGCCCGCTCGATCCGTGCGACCTGCCCGGCCAGCCCATTGTCCGGTTGACCCTTGCCGGTCAACGGCCCGGACGTTGCGCCGTCACAGGACAAGATCGTTCCCGTTCAACGGCGGGACGATCCTGCGGCGCGGCGGTCGTTCATGGGATCAGCTTTCGTCGCCCATGCGCAGCGCGGCGATGAAGGCTTCCTGCGGAATCTGCACGCTGCCATATTCGCGCATCCGCTTCTTGCCTTCCTTCTGCTTGTCGAGCAGCTTCTTCTTGCGGCTGATGTCGCCGCCATAGCATTTGGCGGTCACGTCCTTGCGCATCGCCGCGATCGTCTCGCGCGCGATCACCTTGCCGCCGATCGCCGCCTGGATCGGGATCTTGAACAGATGGCGCGGGATCAGGTCTTTCAGCCGCTCGCACATGCCGCGCCCGCGCGATTCGGCGGTGCCGCGATGGACGATCATGCTGAGCGCATCGACCGGCTCTGAATTGACCATGATGCTCATCTTGACCAGATCGCCCTCGCGATAGCCGATCTGGTGATAGTCGAAGCTGGCATAGCCGCGGCTGATCGACTTCAGGCGATCGTAGAAGTCGAACACCACTTCGTTGAGCGGCAGTTCATAGGTCACCTGCGCGCGGCCGCCGACATAGGTCAGGTTCTTCTGAATGCCGCGCCGATCCTGGCACAGTTTCAGGATGGAGCCGAGATATTCGTCGGGGCAATAGATGATCGCCTCGATCCACGGCTCCTCGATCTCGTCGATCTTAGTGGGATCGGGCATGTCGGCCGGATTGTGCAGCTCGATCTCGCCCGCGCCATAGGTGAGCTGGATTTTGTACACCACCGACGGCGCGGTGGTGATGAGGTCCAGATCATATTCGCGGGTCAGTCGCTCCTGGATGATCTCCAGATGGAGCAGGCCCAGGAATCCGCAGCGGAAGCCAAAGCCCAGCGCCGCGCTGCTCTCCATCTCGAAGGAGAAGCTGGCATCATTGAGCCGCAGCTTGCTGATGCTGTCGCGCAGCTTGTCGAAGTCGTTGGCATCCACCGGGAACAGGCCGCAGAACACCACCGGCTGCACTTCCTTGAAGCCCGGCAACGGCTTGGCCGCCGGGTTCTTGACCGTGGTGATGGTGTCGCCGACGCGGGTCTGGCTGATATCCTTGATCTGCGCGGTGATGAAGCCGATCTCGCCCGGCCCCAGTTCGGGCAGTTGCTCGATCTTGGGCCGCATGCAGCCGACGCGGTCGACCAGATGTTCGGTGCCGCCGATCATGAACTTGACGTTCTGGCCCTTTTTGATGACGCCGTTCATCACCCGTACCAGGATGACGACGCCCAGATAGGGATCGTACCAGCTATCGACCAGCATCGCTTCCAGCGGCGCGTCGCGGTCGCCCTTGGGCGGCGGGATCTTCTTGACGATCGCTTCCAATATATCGTCGATGCCGATGCCCGACTTCGCGCTGGCCAGCACCGCCTCGGACGCGTCGAGGCCGATCACCTCCTCGATTTCCGCGCGCACCTTTTCCGGTTCGGCGGCGGGCAGGTCGATCTTGTTCAGCACCGGCACGATCTCGTGGTCATGCTCGATCGACTGATAGACATTGGCCAGCGTCTGCGCCTCCACGCCCTGCGCGGCGTCCACGACCAGCAGCGCGCCCTCGCACGCGGCCAGGCTGCGCGACACCTCATAGGCGAAGTCGACATGGCCCGGCGTGTCCATCAGGTTCAGCTCATAGGTCTCGCCATTTTTGGCAACATAGTCGAGCCGGACCGTCTGGGCCTTGATGGTGATGCCGCGCTCCTTCTCGATGTCCATATTATCAAGGACTTGCGCGCTCATCTCGCGGTCTGTCAGGCCGCCGGTGCGCTGGATCAGGCGGTCGGCGAGCGTCGACTTGCCATGGTCGATATGGGCAATGATCGAGAAGTTACGGATATGGCTGAGATCGGTCATTGCGCGCCGATAGCAGCAGTTGCGCCCCCTGTCAGCAGGATCGCGCACAGGATGACAAAGCCCGTCATCCATGGCCCACATTGCTTGGAAGCGTCCCTGCCCTGTGATACGCTTTCGCAAAAGACGGGGCGCACGACATTTTCTCGATCAAGCAACAAACGGGGTTCTTGAAATGCGTGGATTGAACAAGCTGACGGCGGCCATGGTCTGCCTGGCCATGGCGACGCCGCAAGCGATCGCAGCGGACAAGGGATCGTCGGGTCGTCAGGCCCAGACCAGGAAGCAGATGGAAATTCCCCGCTGCACCAAGCGCCTTGGCACCGTCGCCATCGTCGAGCCGGACAATCAGTGGTGGCGCGAACTGAATCTGGGCAGCCCGGAAGCGATCATCAAGCTGTTCGTCCAGCAGTCCGGTTGTTTCGGCATCGTCAATCGCGGCCGGTCGATGGCCAGCCGCAACATGGAACGCGCCATGGCGGATTCGGGCGAGTTGCAAGCCGGGTCGAACCTGGGCAAGGGCCAGGTCAAGGCCGCGGACTATTTCATCCAGCCCGATATCGTCACCACCAACAAGAATAGCGGCGGCAACGCCATTGGCGGTCTGGTCGGCGGCTTCCTGGGCGGGCGTACGCTGGGCGCGCTGGCGGGCGGCATCTCGGTCAAGAAGAGCGAGGCCAATGTCATGCTCTCCGTCGTCAACGCCCGCACCACCGAGGAAGAGGTGATGGCCGAGGGCTATTTCCGCAAGTCGGACCTGAGCTTCGGCGGCGGCGGCGGCCTGGGCTGGATGGGCGGCCTCGCTGCGGTCGGCGGCGGCGGCTACCAGAATACCGATATCGGCCAGGTGATCGTGCTCGCCTATCTGGACGCCTATACCAAGATGGTGACGCAGATGGGCGGCCTGCCCGAAAATGCGGCTGCCGCGGCGCCCGTCGCGCAATAAGGCGATAGCGCAGCTATAAGACGGGGCGCGGCCGGCGACGGCGGCGCCCTTTTTGTTCAGCCCTCGCTGGTCACCGCACTCGTCGTGGCCAGTTGGGCGTCGCGGCGGCGCTTCCACCAGGCGATGATCGCTTCGCCGACGGGCCGCTCCACCACCCGGTTGATGACCGTGCCCAATGTCAGCGCCACGGTAAAGGCGGCGGCAAAGCCGAGCCACGGACTGTAGCCCGCCTTGGCGAACTCCAGCATGACGACGAAACCGACATGCTGGTGGATCAGATAGAAGCTGTAGCTGATCCCTCCCAGCCACAAGAGCGGACGCAGGCTGAGGAAGCGCAAATATCCATGGATCAGCGCGAGGTAGGTGATCATCAGGACACAGCCTACGATCGTCACGTCCCACGTCTCCATGGTCGCGATCGACAGCAGCGCGAGCGCCGCATAGGGGGCCTGCTGGATCAACGTCCGCTGACCCGACCAGAGGCGATAGGCCAGCATCCCGATCACGAAGAAGGGCGTATAGCGCAACACCAGCAGCATGATGATTCGTTCCGGCATGTCCGGCCACAGCCAGAACAGCCAGCGCACCGCCAGCCAGAACGCCAGCACCGGTTCCAGCCGCCGGATGCCGAAGAACTTCCAGATCGCGATCATGCAGAAATAGAAGGCGATCTCGACCGTCAGTGTCCAATAGGCGCCATCCACCTCCGGCATGAAGGCGAAGCCCTGGAGCATCGTGAAATTGGCGAGGATCGCGACCGGGCCGACCAGCAACTGCGTCGCCTGCGCCAGATATTCGATCCCCAGCGTCAGCAGCATCGCCACCAGATAGGCGGGATAGAGACGGGCGAAGCGATTGACGATGAAGTCGGCGACGGTACGGATGCGATCGAGCGTGAAGAAAATCGCGAAGCCCGAAATAGTAAAGAACAGCAGCACGCGATAATTGCCGCCGGGAAAGCTGAACGGCACATGCGAGGCTTGCGGAAACAGTTCGTGGAAGCGGGTCGAATAATGGAAAATCAGCACACACAGCGCGCCGATCCCGCGTAAAGCGTCCAATTCCGTCAAGCGGCCACGAGCGCGCAGCGATCCGTCCATGCGCCTCCATAGCAACAGCGGAGCAATGAATCTGCTACGATCATGGTTAACAGGCGCGGCCGATGCGCTTTTCTTTGCTGTTTTCTTTCCCGACAGCTTCGATCGGCCGCGTCGTGCCACGCGGCTCAGGGCGCAGGCGCTTCCGCCGCCCGTTTCAACCCCTGCAACTGCTCATCCAGCACCCGATCAACCAACGGCGCAATCCGGGCCGGAGGCGTACGCAGATAGCCCCCCACCACATAGGTCATGCGGACCTTCGTCCCCTTCCCCGCCGGCGTGAGTACAAGGTCGAGCGTACCGGTCGCCGCATCGGCCTGCAAAGGCCCCAGCGCGCCGGACAGGCGCAATTGCCGCCCCGGCGCGACATAGACGACGCGCCCATGCTCGACCGACCCCGACGCCCCGCCTGCCGCCGGGATCGTCTCGCAGAAGCAGCCGCCGGCGCGGGCATCCACGGTCATATTGGCCGAATCGCCGCTATAGCTGTGACTGTCACTCCACCAGCGGCCCGGCGTCAGCAGCAGTGCATAGACGGCATCGGGACCGGCTGCGATCTCGACGCTGCTTTCAATGACGAAACCGACATCGCCGGTGGCCGTAACGGCGGAATGGGCCGGGGCGGCCATCGCCGCACCAGCCCATCCCAATAATGTGATAATGCGCATATCCGCCCTCCCCTCGTCCGAAGGGCGGACACTAGCTCAGGCCGCGTCGCCGTCCAATATGGCCGCGATCGCCGCGCTCACCTCGCCCATATCGGCCATGCCATCGACCCGCGACACGATATCGCGCGCTTCGTAGATCGGCAGGATCGGCGCGGTCTTCGCGCGATATTCGGCCATGCGGGTACGCACGGTGTCCTCATTATCGTCCGGCCGGCGCTTGAATTCGTGACCGCCGCATTTGTCGCACGTGTCTTCGACCTTGGGCTTGTGGAACAGGTCGTGATAGCCCGCGCCACAGGTGCCGCAGGTGAAGCGACCGGTGATCCGCTCGACCAGCGCATCCTCGTCCACTTCCAGCTCGATCACATGGTCGAGCGTGCGGCTGCGATCCGACAATATGGTGTCGAGCGAATGGGCCTGCGCCTCGGTCCGCGGATAGCCGTCGAAAATAACGCCCGTCTCGGGCGCCAGCGCGTCGAGCGCCTCGCCGATGATGCCGGACACCACTTCGTCGGGAACCAGCGCGCCGGATTCCATCAGCGCCTTGGCCTGAAGTCCGACCGGCGTTCCGGCCTTCACCGCAGCGCGCAGCATGTCCCCCGTGGACAGTTGCACCATGCCGCGTTGCTCGACCAGTCGGCTCGCCTGCGTTCCCTTGCCGGCCCCCGGCGGGCCAAGCAGAATGATGTTCATTGCGCGCATACTCCCCTGTTGTGCGCCCTATCTGTGGTCGCCTAGCGCAGGCGACCCTTGAGCTTCGCCTTCTTGATCAGGTCGCCATATTGGTGAGCGAGCAGATGGCTTTGAATCTGGGTCACGGTGTCCACCGTAACATTGACGACGATCAACAGGCTAGTCCCACCAAGGTAGAAGGGAATGCCCGCCCGCGCGATGGCGAATTCCGGCACCAGACAGATGAAGGCCAGATAGGCCGCGCCGATGACGGTGATGCGCGTCAGCACATAATCCAGATAATTTTCGGTATTCTTGCCCGGACGAATACCGGGAATGAAGCCGCCATTGCGCTTGAGGTTATCGGCCGTCTCTTCGGGATTGAACACCACGGCGGTGTAGAAGAAGCAGAAGAAGACGATGCCCAGACCATAGAGCCCCATATAGACCGGGCTGCCATGCGACAGATACTGGTTCAGCGTCAGGACGAAATCGCCCCACTTGCTTTCGCCCGCCACGGTCTGGCCCGCAAATTGCGAGATGGTCAGCGGCATCAGCAACAGCGAGCTGGCGAAGATCGGCGGGATGACACCCGCGGTATTGACCTTGAGCGGCAGATGGCTGCGGTCGGCCTGCATCAGGCCCTGGCGGGTCTGGCGCTTGGGATATTGGATCAGCACCCGGCGCTGCGCCCGCTCCATGAAGCAGATCAGCAGGATCAGGCCCAGCGCCATCACCATGACGAACATGATGAGCAGGCCGGAGATCGACCCTTCGCTGCCCGACTTGAACAGATTGCTGAGCGTCACCGGCAACTGGGCGACGATGCCCGCCATGATGATGAGCGACACGCCATTGCCGATCCCGCGCGACGTGATCTGTTCGCCCAGCCACATCAGGAACATGGTGCCGCCGATCAGCGACACGACCGCGGTCAGGCGGAACAGCAGGCCCGGTTCGATCACCGCCGCGACACCCGACTGGGCGCCGAAGCTTTCAAGGCCCACGGCGATGAAATAGCCCTGCACCGCAGTCAGGCCCACGGTGCCATAGCGCGTCCACTGGTTCAGCTTCTTGCGGCCGCTTTCGCCTTCCTTCTTGATCGCCGCGAGTTGCGGCGAGAGGCTGGCGCCGAGCTGCACCACGATCGACGCGGTGATATAGGGCATCACGCCCAGCGCGATCAGGCTCATGCGCGACAGCGACCCACCCGAGAAGGTGTTGAAGATGTCGAGGATGCCGCCATTGGTCTGGCTGTAGAGCTGCGACAGGGCGGTCGGATCGACGCCGGGCAGCGGCACGAAGCTGAGGAAACGGAAGACGATCAAGGCGCCCAGCGTGAACCACAGGCGCTTCTTGAGGTCGGTCGCCTGGCTGAACTTTGCGAGGCTGAGATTGGATGCGAGCTGGTCGGCTCTCGATGCCATGGTGGCTGCCCTTCAAATCACTCTTGCCGGGGTATCAAGCCCCGGAGCGGAATCGCTCATCCCTTAGCGGGACGGGTCCGGCGTGTCGAACGGGGAGTTGTCGCCGGTGCGACAAATGGATTCCCCCCGATACGCATGACCCCGCCAACCCATATCGGGCAGCGGGGCCGCGCTTGCAAGTCTGCGAAAGGCGGATCAGCCCTTCTGGGCGGCCTTCTTGGCGGCCAGGGTAGTGCCCTTCTTGGCCTTGGCCTTGTCCGCCGCCGGAACGACTTCGATCACGTCGACCTTGCCACCGGCCTTTGCGACCGCCTCGATCGCGCTCTTCGACGCGCCGGCGACCAGGAAGCTGACCTTGGCGGTCAGTTCGCCCTTGGCGAGCAGACGGACGCCATCCTTGCCGCCACGGGTCAGGTTGGCGGCGTTCAGCGCCGCCTGATCGATGGTTGCAGCCGCGTCCAGCTTGCCGGCGTCGATCGCCTTCTGCACGGCGCCCAGGTTCACGATCGCATAATCGCTGGCGAAGATGTTGTTGAAGCCGCGCTTCGGGATGCGCATGTGGAGCGGCATCTGGCCACCCTCGAAGCCGTTGATGGCGACGCCCGAACGCGCCTTGGCGCCCTTCTGGCCGCGACCGGCGGTCTTGCCCTTGCCCGAGCCGATGCCGCGTCCGACGCGCATACGGCCCTTGCGGGCGCCTTCATTGTCACGGATGTCATTGAGTTTCATATCGTGCACTCGCTTTCGCTTGGTTCGCGCTGAATTGGGAAGCGCGGCCCATAGCGGGATGCGGGAGGCTTGTCACCCCCTAATGCGTCATGGCAGCCAGGCCGTCGCCAGCATCGCAACCGGCGGGGCGGCGTTGGGGCATGGCCGCTTAACTTCGCACATTTCCCGCCCATTCAGACATTTCATGGCGAGAATAGGCCATTATCTTGCGCCTTTGCTTGCGCCCTTTGCATCCATCGCCACGCCAGTTTGCCATGGCCGAGCGTTGTAGGACAGCGCGCAAGCAACCGACGACGCCGCCAAAAAGGAAAGGGCCGATTCGCGACGCGAACCGGCCCTTTTCAATCTCGCCGCAGGGCGAAGGGTTTAGCCTTCGACCACCGCCACCATGTGCGGCAGCTTCTTGATCGCACCGCGGACTTCCGCCGTGTCTTCAAGCTCCACCACGCGGTGCATCTTGCCCAGGCCCAGGCCGATCAGAATCTTCTTCTGGTCGGCGGGGCGACGGATCGGCGAACCGATCTGCTTGATCTTGATTTTCGCCATGTCGCTTACTCCACGATCGCGTCGGCGTCAGCCGCCGCAACTTCGACCGAAGCGCCACCGCGACGAAGCAGGTCGGCGACCTTCTTGCCGCGACGCTGCGCCACCGACTTGGGGCTGGTCTGCTCGACCAGCGCCACGAAGGTCGCACGGATCATGTTATAGGGGTTCGACGTGCCGTTCGACTTGGTCACGACGTCCGCGACGCCGAGGCTTTCGAACACGGCGCGCATCGGACCGCCGGCGATGATACCCGTACCGGCCGGGGCCGAACGGACCGTCACCTTGCCGGCGCCGAAATGGCCGAGACCGTCATGATGCAGCGTGCGGCCTTCCTTCAGCGGAACGCGGACCATCGCCTTCTTGGCGGCGGCAGTCGCCTTGCTGATGGCTTCCGGCACTTCGCGTGCCTTGCCATGACCGAAGCCCGCACGGCCCTTACCGTCGCCGACGACGACCAGAGCCGCGAAACCGAAGCGCTTACCGCCCTTGACGGTCTTCGAGACGCGGTTGATGTGAACCAGCTTCTCGATCAGTTCTTCGCCCTGATCCTCGTCGCGGTTGCCGCCACGACGATCGTCGCGACGGCCACGGCCGCCACGCTCGCCACGGTTGCGATCATTGCCGCCACCGCCGCCGCGGTTGCCACGGCCACGGCCGGGACCACGACCTTCGGTCGGTGCAGTCGCTTCGGCGCCCTCGACGGGTGCGACGACTTCGTTGGTGTTTTCGTCAGCCATGATCAGAACTCCAGCCCGGCTTCACGGGCCGCATCGGCCAGCGCCTTGACGCGGCCATGGAACAGGAAGCCACCACGGTCGAACACGACGCGGGTGACGCCGGCAGCGGTCGCTGCGGCGGCGACGCGCTTGCCGACATCGGCAGCCGCTTCGGACGTGGCGCCGGTCTTGCCGCGCACGTCCTTGTCCAGGGTCGATGCGGCGGCAACGGTCTTGCCCTGCGCGTCATCGATGACCTGGGCGTAGATGTGACGGCCCGAACGGTGAACGCTGAGGCGCGGGCGGGTGCCCGAAACAGCCTTGAGCGCGGTGCGAACGCGGCGACGACGCCGCGCGAAGAGGGAAAGCTTTGCCATCTTACTTCTTCTTCCCTTCCTTGCGGAAGATGAATTCGCCGGCGTATTTGATACCCTTGCCCTTATAGGGTTCGGGCTTGCGCCAGCGACGGATCTCGGCCGCTACCTGACCGACCTGCTGCTTGTCGATGCCGCTGATCTCGACCGTGGTGTTATCCGGGGTCTTGATCTCGATCCCGTCGGGGATCGCGAAATCGACGTCATGGCTGTAGCCAAGCTGCAGCTTCAGGTTCTTGCCCTGCGAGTTGGCGCGGTAGCCGACACCGGTGATGAGCAGCTTCTTGGAGAAGCCCTCGGTCACGCCGGTGATCAGGTTCTGCACCAGCGTCCGCTGCATACCCCAGAAGGCGCGCGCCTGCTTGGTCTTGTTGGCCGGCTGTACGGAGATGCCGTCATTTTCCAGCGTGTAGCTGATCTCGTCGCGCATCTGCAGGGCCAGCGTCCCCTTGGGACCCTTGACCGACAGCTGCCCGCCTTCGATGGTCGCGGTCACCCCTGCGGGGATCGCGACCGGCTTTTTACCGATGCGGCTCATTAGAACACCTCCGCCAGCACTTCGCCGCCGACATTCTGTTCGCGCGCTTCGGCGTCGGACAGAACACCGCGAGGCGTCGAGACAATGGTGATGCCCAGGCCGTTGCGAATCACCGGAAGTTCCTTGGAACCCGAATAGACGCGGCGGCCAGGCTTGGACACGCGGGCGACATGCTTGATCGCCGGCTGGCCTTCGAAATATTTCAGCTCGATGCGCAGGCCCGGGTGATTGCCGAGGGCTTCCTCGGAATAACCACGGATATAGCCTTCGCGCTGGAGCACGTCGAGCACGCGGGCGCGCAGCTTGGACGCCGGCGACATAACGCTGTCCTTCTTCGCCTGCTGCCCGTTGCGGATGCGGGTGAGCATATCACCCAAGGGATCGGTCAATGCCATCTCAAATGATCCTTACCAGCTCGACTTGGTGACGCCGGGGATCAGGCCCTTGTTGGCCAGATCACGCAGCTGCACGCGGCAGAGGCGGAATTTGCGGTAATAAGCGCGGGGACGCCCCGTCAGTTCGCAGCGGTTCCGAACGCGGGTCGGATTGCCGTTGCGGGGGATCTCCGCCATCTTCAGACGCGCGATCAGACGATCGCTGTCGTCGGCCGCGGTATCATTCGCGATCGCCTTGAGCTTCGCATAGCGGCCGGCATATTTCTTCACCAGCTTCTTGCGGCGCTCGTTCTTGTTGATCGAACTCAGTTTCGCCATGACTTAAGTTCTCTTCCTTAGCTTAAGCGTTGGGAGAGAAGCGGGGCCTTATCAGGCCGCCTGCTTCTCTTCTTCCTGCGGGAAGGGGAAGCCGAAGAGGCGCAGCAGTTCGCGCGCTTCGTCGTCCGTCTTCGCGGTGGTGGTGACGATGATGTCCATGCCGCGCACCTTGTCGACGCGGTCATAGCTGATCTCGGGGAAGATGATCTGCTCCTTGATGCCGAAGGCATAATTGCCACGGCCGTCGAAGCTCTTCGGGTTGAGACCACGGAAGTCGCGCACGCGGGGCAGCGCGATATTGATCATGCGGTCAAGGAATTCATACATGCGCTCGCGGCGCAGTGTGACCTTGGCACCGATCGGCATGCCTTCACGCAGCTTGAACTGCGCGATCGACTTCTTCGCCTTGGTGATGACCGGCTTCTGGCCGGCGATCAGTTCCATTTCCTCGGCGGCCTGCGTGACCTTCTTCTTGTCCTGGGTCGCTTCGCCCACGCCCATGTTGAGCGTGATCTTGTCGATCTTGGGGACTTCCATGACGTTCTTATAACCGAACTTCTCGGTCATCGCCTTGGCGATTTCAGCGTCATACTGCGCCTTGGAGCGCGGGATATATTTGTCGGCCATTACAGCACCTCACCGGACTTGACGGCGACGCGGACCTTCTTGCCGTCGCGGTCCTCGAAACGGACGCGGGTCGGCTTGCCATCCTTGTCGGCGACAGCGACGTTCGAAATGTGCAGCGGGGCCGGCTTGCGCTCGATGCCACCCTGCGGGTTCGACTGGTCGGGCTTGCGATGCTTGGCATGCACGTTGATGCCTTCCACCAGGACCTTGTCGTCCTTGGGCATCACCTGCAGGACGGCGCCGGTACGGCCCTTGTCCTTGCCAGCCAGGACGACGATCTTGTCGCCCTTCTTGATCTTAGCAGCGCTCATTACAGCACCTCGGGAGCAAGGCTGATGATCTTCATGTGCTTCTTGGCACGCAGCTCGCGAACGACCGGGCCAAAGATACGGGTGCCGATCGGCTCCTCGTTCTTGTTGATCAGCACAGCGGCGTTGCCGTCGAAACGGATGACCGAACCGTCTGCACGGCGGATATCCTTGGCGGTACGCACGATGACGGCACGATGCACGTCACCCTTCTTCACCTTGCCACGCGGCGCAGCTTCTTTGATCGAGACGACGATGATGTCGCCCACGCCAGCGAAGCGACGCTTCGAGCCGCCCAGCACCTTGATGCACTGGACGCGCTTGGCGCCGCTGTTGTCAGCGACGTCAAGATTGGATTGCATCTGGATCATTGGATCCGGTTCCTTCTTATTTGGCCTACCGGGGCAATTCCCGGCGGTTCCGAATTCATCTGCCTAGAGCCCGGTGACTCTACGCGAAGCGCGGGCCTGTAACCCTTTCCGAAGGAAAAGGCCAGCCCCGCGCCGCATTTTTCACCGAAGGCTCAGCGAGCCGTCCCTCAGGCCGCCGTTTCCGGCGACTTGTGGGTGTCCACGCGCTCGATCACCTTCCAGGTCTTGAGCTTGGAAATCGGGGCAGTCTCTTCGATTCGGACCGTCTCGCCTTCCTTGTAGACATTGCCCTCGTCATGGGCATGGTACTTCTTCGAACGGCGGATGATCTTGCCGTAGAGCGCATGCTTAACCTTGCGCTCTACACGAACCACCACCGTCTTGTCGGTCTTGTCGGAAACCACCGTTCCCGTCAGCACGCGCTTGGGCATCGTGTGTTTCCTTTACTTCGCGGCGGAGCTGTTACGCTCCGTCTGCAGGGTCTTGATCTGCGCGATCGACCGACGGACTTCCTTGACGCGGCTGGGCTTTTCCAGCTGGTTGGTGGCCGCCTGGAAACGCAGATTGAACTGCTCGCGCTTCAGGTTGTTCAGTTCGGTCGACAGTTCGTCGTCCGTCTTGGTCTTCAGGTCTGCAACATTCGCCATGTGCTTAACCCTCCAGATGCGAGGTGTCGCCGAGGCGGGCGACGACCTTGGTCTTGATGGGCAGCTTCATCGCGGCGCGCGAGAAGGCCTCTGCTGCGAGCGGACCGGGCACGCCGTCCAGTTCGAACAGGATGCGACCCGGCTTGACGCGGGCGGCCCAATATTCGACCGAACCCTTGCCCTTGCCCTGACGGACTTCGGCAGGCTTCTTGGAAACCGGCACGTCGGGGAAGATGCGGATCCACAACCGGCCCTGACGGCGGATGTGGCGGGTGATCGCGCGGCGGGCCGCTTCGATCTGGCGTGCGGTGACGCGCTCGGGTTCCATGGCCTTGAGACCATAGGAGCCGAAGTTCAGGGCCGAGCCACCCTTGGCATCGCCCTTGATCCGACCCTTGAAGGTCTTGCGGAACTTCATTTTCTTCGGTTGCAGCATGACGCTATTACCTTCTTATCTTCAGCGCGCCGGGCGCACGCCGGAGGTCTGAGCCTCCAGCATCAGCCGGTCGGTGGCCATCGGATCGTGACCAAGGATTTCGCCCTTGAAGATCCAGACCTTGATGCCGCACACGCCATAGGCGGTGTGTGCCGTGGCTTCGGCATAGTCGACGTTCGCACGCAGCGTATGCAGCGGAACGCGGCCTTCGCGATACCATTCGACGCGCGCGATCTCCGCGCCGCCCAGACGGCCGCCGCAGGTGATCTTGATGCCTTCGGCGCCCAGACGCAGGGCCGACTGCACCGCACGCTTCATCGCCCGGCGGAACGCCACGCGGCGTTCGAGCTGGTCGGCGATGCCCTGTGCGACGAGCTTGCTATCGATTTCCGGCTTGCGAATCTCGACGATGTTCAGCGACACGTCGGACGAGGTCAGCGCGCCCAGCTTCTTGCGAAGCTTTTCGATGTCCGCGCCCTTCTTGCCGATGATGACGCCCGGACGGGCGGCGTAGATCGACACGCGGCACAGCTTGGCCGGACGCTCGATCACGACCTTGGAGATCGCGGCCTGCGGCAGGGTCTTGAAGATGAACTGGCGGATCTTGAGATCCTCCAGCAGCAGGCGACCATAGTCGGCGCCTTCGGCGAACCAGCGGCTGTCCCAGGTGCGGTTGATCTGCAGACGCAGACCGATCGGATTGCTCTTGTGGCCCATGTGCTTACGCCTCCGCTTCTTCGCCAGCTTCACGCACGACGATGCGCACGCGGCTGAAGGGCTTGAGGATCCGGGTCGACTTGCCGCGGCCGCGCGCGTGGAAGCGCTTCAGGGTGAAGCTCTTGCCCACCGATGCTTCCGCGACGACCAGCGAATCGACGTCGAGATTGTGGTTGTTTTCCGCATTGGCGATGGCCGAAGCCAGCACCTTGCGCACGTCGACCGCCATCGCCTTCTTCGAGAAGGCGAGAATGTTCAGCGCGTCCTCGACCTTGCGGCCGCGGATGAGCGTGGCGACCAGGTTCAGCTTCTGGGCCGAACCACGGATCTGCGTGCCAACGGCCAGCGCCTCATTGTCGGCGACGCGACGGGGAGCCTTTTCCTTGCTCATCAGCGCTTGCCCTTCTTGTCGGCGGCGTGGCCGGGGAAGAAGCGGGTCGGGGCGAATTCGCCCAGCTTGTGACCCACCATATCCTCGTTCACGGAGACCGGAACATGCTTGCGGCCGTTATAGACGTTGAACGTCAGGCCAACGAACTGCGGCAGGATGGTGGAACGGCGCGACCAGGTCTTGATCGGCGCACGGCCACCCGCGTCCTGCGCGGTTTCCGCCTTCTTCAGAAGGCTGAGGTCCACGAAAGGACCTTTCCAGACGGAACGAGCCATCTCGCTTACCTCTTCTTCTTCGCATGGCGGCTACGGATAATCATCTTGTCCGTCGCCTTGTTGTGGCGGGTGCGCGCACCCTTGGTCGGCTTGCCCCATGGCGTAACCGGATGACGGCCGCCCGAGGTGCGGCCTTCACCACCACCATGGGGGTGATCGACCGGGTTCTTGGCGACGCCGCGCGTCAGCGGGCGGATGCCGTTCCAACGGTTGCGGCCAGCCTTGGCGAGGTTGGTGTTGCCATTGTCCGGGTTGCTGACGGCGCCGATGGTGCCCATGCAGTCCGAACGGATGTAGCGCTGCTCGCCCGAGGACAGACGCACCATCACCATGCCGCGATCGCGACCGACGAGCTGGGCGTAGGTGCCCGCAGACCGGCAGAGCTGACCGCCCTTGCCCGGCTTCATCTCGATGTTGTGGATGATCGTGCCGACCGGCATCTGACCCAGTTCCATCGCGTTGCCCGGCTTCACGTCGGTCTTCTTGCCGGCGATGACCTTGTCACCGGGGGCAAGACGCTGCGGCGCCAGAATATAGTTCTGGGTGCCGTCGGGATAGTTGACCAGCGCGATGAAGGCGGTGCGGTTGGGGTCATATTCCAGACGCTCGACCGTACCTTCGACATCCCACAAGCGGCGCTTGAAGTCGATGATGCGATAGCGCTGCTTGTGACCGCCACCGATGCCGCGCGAGGTCACATGACCCTTGTTGTTGCGGCCGCCGGTCTTGCGCTTGCCTTCGGTCAGCGCCTTGACGGGCTTGCCCTTGTGCAGGCTGGACTTGTCGACCAGGATCAGGCCGCGGCGGGCCGGGCTGGTCGGGTTATAATGCTTCAGAGCCATCTCAGCGGACTCCCTCGGTGATGTCGATCGACTGGCCTTCGGCCAGGCGGACGATCGCCTTCTTCACGTCCGAACGCTTGTAGGGCTTGCCCTTCCAGCGCTTCGTCTTGCCCTTCGTGACCAGCGTGTTGACGCTCTTGACGTCCACACCCCAGATCGCTTCGACAGCGGCCTTGATCTCCGGCTTGGAGGCATCGCCCGCCACCTTGAAGACCACGGCGTTGTTTTCGCTGAGAAGGGTCGACTTCTCGGTGATGTGGGGGGCGACAACCACGTCATAATGACGGTTGTCGACGGTCCCGGCTTGCTTTTTAGCCATTGAAACGGGCCTCCAGCTTTTCGACCGCGGCGCGGGTGAGCACCAGCGAGTCGGCTTTCAGGATGTCATAGACATTGGCGCCAACGGCAGGGAGCAGGTCCACGCCGATGATGTTCGCCGAAGCCTTCGCGAAGCTGACGTTGACCGCGTCGCCGTCGATGAACAGCACCTTGGTGAGGTTCAGCTTGGCGAGGCTGGCGACCAGCGCCTTGGTCTTGCCTTCGGCGACGTCCAGGCTGTCGATGATCGTGAGCGTGCCGCTCTTGACCTTCGACGACAGCGCCATCTTCAGACCCAGCGCGCGAACTTTCTTGTTCAGCGAGGGGTTGAAGTCGCGGACGCGGGCGCCGTGCGCCTTACCACCACCGATGAACACCGGCGCACGGCGATCGCCGTGACGGGCGGTGCCGCCGCCCTTCTGGCGGCCGAACTTCTTGCCGGTGCGGGCAACATCGCTACGCTCGCGGGTGCCGCGGGCGGTGCCGCGACGCTTTTCGAGCTGCCAGGTGACGACGCGGTGCAGGATGTCGGCGCGGGGCTCGACACCGAACACGGCATCGTTAAGCTCCAGATCGCCAGCTTCCGCTGCGTCGAGGGTCTGTACCTTGACCTTCATGGTTTAGCCCTCCTGGCCTTCGGTCGCTTCAGGCGCCGCGGCGTCTTCCGCCGGGGTGTTCGCCGGAGCGTCATTGCTGTTGTCAGCCTTCTTCAGGCTGGCGGGGTACGGCACGTCGGCCGGACGGGGAACCTTGACCGAGTCCTTGATGGTCAGCCAGGTGCCCTTGGCGCCCGGAACGCTGCCCTTGACGAAGATCAGGCCACGCTCGACGTCCGTGCGGACGATTTCGAGATTCTGCTGGGTCCGCTCGCGGTCGCCCATATGGCCGGCCATCTTCTTGTTCTTGAAGACGCGGCCCGGATCCTGGCGGTTACCGGTCGAACCATGCGCACGGTGGCTGATGGACACGCCGTGGGTGGCGCGCATACCGCCGAAGCCCCAACGCTTCATCGCACCGGCAAAGCCCTTGCCCTGCGTGTGACCCGACACGTCGACCAGCTGGCCGTCGATGAAATGGTCTGCGGCGATTTCAGCGCCGACGTCGAGGAGCGCATCCTCGGCGACGCGGAATTCAACCAGGCGAGCCTTCGGCTCGACCTGCGCCTTGGCGAAGTGGCCACGCTGCGGCTTGGCGACATTCTTCACCTTGGCAACGCCGGCGCCGAGCTGGACGGCGACATAGCCATCGCTGTCGACATCCTTGCGGGCCACGACCTGATTGCCCTCAAGGGCCAAAACCGTAACCGGGATATGGCGTCCGTCCTCTTGGAACAGACGGGTCATCCCGACTTTCTTAGCGATCACGCCTGTGCGCATCACTGATTACTCCCATAGAGGCCCGTCTTAGCAACGGGCGTATCCAACGAAAAAACCGCTCAGCATCTCTGCTTCGCGGCCCAACCCAATGTATAGATCACCCCGTCCGGGTTGGATGCCACCCCCTGCTCGGGAATAGCGACGGGGGACCAGAACCACAGACCCGCTGGTTGCCCAGTGCTGTGCGGTATCCCTTGTGTCGTGTGAGCTTCCGGTTTCCCGAAATGCCCGATACCCTGCCCTCTTTTCAGAAAGCAGGGACTTGTCGGCTTTAGGCCAACTTGATCTCGACGTTCACGCCGGCAGCCAGGTCCAGCTTCATCAGCGCGTCGACCGTCTGCGGCGTCGGCTGCACAATGTCAAGCATACGCTTGTAGGTGCGGACCTCGAACTGCTCGCGCGACTTCTTGTCGATGTGCGGACCACGGTTGACCGTGAACTTTTCGATGCGCGTCGGAAGGGGAATGGGACCGCGAATAAGGGCGCCGGTGCGGCGGGCGGTGTCGGCGATGTCGCCGGTCGCCTGATCAAGCACGCGATGATCGAACGCCTTGAGGCGGATGCGGATGTTGCTGTCCATAGTTCCTGTACCGATGCGAAAGAGCCAAAAACGTAGAGCATTTTCAAAAATCAGCCGGAGCAGCCGATGACTTGTGAAAATGCGCCAACCAAAAAATATCCGCCCCGCAAACTGCCCTTCTAGCTCTTGCGAGCCGGAGAAAGGCGATCCGGGGCGGTTAAAATCCTCAGCGGCACGAATCGGGTGATTCGCGCCGCTGCGGTCCTATATTACTTCGAGATCGTGCCGACAACCCCTGCGCCGACGGTGCGGCCGCCTTCGCGGATCGCGAAGCGCAGGCCGGCGTCCATGGCGATCGGGGCGATCAGCTTCACGCCGAGCTTCACGTTGTCGCCAGGCATGACCATCTCGGTGCCCTCGGGGAGGATCACTTCGCCGGTCACGTCCGTGGTGCGGAAGTAGAACTGCGGACGATAGTTGGCGAAGAACGGGGTGTGACGGCCGCCTTCTTCCTTCGACAGGACGTACACTTCGGCGTCGAATTCGGTGTGCGGGGTGATGGTGCCGGGCTTCGCCAGAACCTGACCACGCTCCACGTCTTCACGCTTCGTGCCGCGCACCAGGGCGCCGATATTGTCGCCTGCACGACCTTCGTCGAGCAGCTTGCGGAACATTTCCACGCCGGTGACGGTCGTCTTGGTGGTGTCCTTGAGGCCGACGATCTCGACTTCTTCACCAACCTTGATGATGCCGGTTTCGACACGGCCGGTGACGACGGTGCCGCGACCCGAGATCGAGAACACGTCTTCGATCGGCATCAGGAAGGGCTTGTCGACCGGACGCTCGGGCTGCGGGATCCAGCTGTCGACGGCCGCCATCAGGGCCAGAACGGCGTCATGGCCGATTTCAGGCGTCTTATCCTGCAGCGCGGCAACGGCCGAACCGGGGATGACGGGGATGTTGTCGCCGTCGAAATCGTAGCTGCTGAGCAGTTCGCGGATTTCCAGCTCGACCAGCTCGAGGATTTCGGCGTCGTCGACCAGGTCGACCTTGTTCATGAACACGACAAGCTGCGGCACGCCGACCTGACGGGCGAGCAGGATGTGCTCGCGGGTCTGGGGCATCGGGCCGTCGGTGGCCGACACCACCAGGATCGCGCCGTCCATCTGGGCGGCACCGGTGATCATGTTCTTGACGTAGTCAGCGTGACCCGGGCAGTCGACGTGCGCATAGTGACGGGCTTCGGTCTCATATTCGACGTGGGCGGTCGAAATGGTGATGCCGCGCTCGCGCTCTTCGGGCGCCTTGTCGATGTTGTCGTACGACGTGAAGGTCGCGCCGCCGGTCTCGGCCAGCACCTTGGTGATCGCTGCGGTCAGCGAGGTCTTGCCATGGTCGACGTGACCGATGGTGCCGATGTTGCAGTGCGGCTTGTTCCGCTCAAACTTAGCCTTAGCCATTTTATCCTACCTTCTAATCAAAATCAGCTTGGGTCTGACCGCTCGGCCGCGCCTCGCGAAGGCGCGTCCATAGCAGCAAATTTACAGATTACCAGCCCCTAACCGAGCCGTTCGCACGGCTCGGCACGGGAAAGTCATCAGGCCATCTTCGCCTTGACTTCATCCGCCACATTCTGCGGCACTTCGTCATAGTGCGAGAAGATCATCGAATAGTTCGCACGCCCCTGGGTGAACGAACGCAGCGAGTTCACATAGCCGAACATGTTGGCCAGCGGAACCATCGCCTCGACCACCTGCGCGTTGCCGCGCGTATCGGTGCCCTGGATCTGGCCGCGACGGCTGTTCATGTCGCCGATGACGTCGCCCAGATATTCTTCCGGGGTGACGACTTCGACCTTCATGACCGGTTCGAGCAGCGTGATGCCCGACTTCTGCGCGACTTCGCGCATCGCAGCACGGCCGGTGATTTCGAACGCCAGAGCCGACGAGTCGACGTCATGATAGGCGCCGTCATACAGGTTGATTTCGAAATCGATGATCGGGAAGCCGATCAGCGAACCGGTCGCCGCGGTTTCGCGCATACCCTTCTCGATCGCCGGGATATATTCCTTGGGAATATTACCGCCCTTGATCTCGTCCTTGAAGATGATGCCCGCGCCGCGCTCGCCCGGCGTGACCTTCACCTTGATGCGGCCGAACTGGCCGGTGCCGCCCGACTGCTTCTTGTGGGTGTAGTCGACGTCGACGGCCTTCTTGAGATATTCGCGATAGGCCACCTGCGGCGCACCGACATTCGCCTCGACCTTGAACTCGCGCTTCATGCGGTCGACCAGGATTTCGAGGTGAAGCTCGCCCATGCCCTTGATGATGGTCTGGCCCGATTCGTGATCGGTCGAGACGCGGAAGGACGGATCTTCGGCGGCCAGGCGGTTGAGCGCGACGCCCATCTTTTCCTGGTCGGCCTTGGTCTTGGGTTCCACCGACAGTTCGATGACCGGCTCGGGGAATTCCATCCGCTCCAGGATGATCGGCTTGCGCTCGGCGCACAGCGTATCCCCGGTGGTGGTTTCCTTCATGCCGGCCAGCGCGACGATGTCGCCGGCATAGGCCGCATCGATGTCTTCACGGCTGTTCGCATGCATCAACAGCATGCGGCCGATCTTTTCCTTCTTGTCCTTGACCGAGTTCAGGTACGTACCCTTGGTCAGCGTGCCCGAATAGACGCGCAGGAAGGTGAGCGAGCCGACGAACGGATCGTTCATGATCTTGAACGCCAGACCCGAGAAGGGCGCGTCGTCCGCGGTCGCGCGGCTGTCGGGTTCGTCGGTGTCGGGATTGATGCCCTGCACGTCTTCGATGTCGAGCGGCGAAGGCAGATAGTCCACGACTGCGTCGAGCAGGGGCTGAACGCCCTTGTTCTTGAACGCCGAGCCGCACAGCACCGGCACGAACGACTGGTTCAGCGTACCCTTGCGGATCAGCGCCTTGAGCGTCGCGGTGTCGGGCAGATTGCCTTCGAGATAGGCTTCCATCGCCTCGTCGTCCTGTTCGACGGCGAGTTCGATCAGCTTTTCGCGATATTCGGCAGCCTTGTCGGCGAGGTCGGCCGGAATCTCTTCATAGGAGAATTCGGCGCCCAGATTCTCATCCTTCCAGATGATGGCGCGATTCTCGACCAGGTCGACCAGGCCCTTGAACTCGCTCTCCGCACCGATGGGGAGATAGAGGACGGCCGGGATCGCACCCAGGCGATCGATGATCGTCTGCACGCAATAATAGAAATTGGCGCCGGTGCGGTCGAGCTTGTTGATGAAGCACATCCGCGGAACCTTGTACTTGTCCGCCTGGCGCCACACGGTTTCCGACTGCGGCTCAACGCCGGCGACGCCGTCGAACGCGGCGACCGCGCCGTCCAGCACGCGCAGCGAACGTTCGACTTCGATGGTGAAGTCGACGTGACCGGGGGTGTCGATGATGTTCAGGCGGTGATCGTTCCAGATGCACGTGGTCGCAGCCGACGTGATGGTGATCCCACGCTCCTGCTCCTGCTCCATCCAGTCCATCGTGGCGGCGCCGTCATGGACTTCGCCGATCTTGTAGGACTTGCCGGTGTAGTAAAGGATACGCTCGGTCGTGGTGGTCTTGCCGGCGTCGATATGCGCCATGATACCGAAATTGCGATACTTCTCGAGCGGATGGCTGCGGGCCATGATGCTTCTCCGTTGCCGGTGCGCCGGCGGTTGGGGATTCGTTTGATCTGGGCGTGGCCCCTAAACCAATCCGTTCGCCATGGGTAGGCCCACGACGAACGGATGGATTTTTAGAGCGAAAAACGGGACGGACACCCTGCGGCGACCTTCCCGTTCATCATTGTTACCAGCGATAGTGCGAGAAGGCGCGGTTCGCTTCCGCCATGCGGTGCGTGTCTTCGCGCTTCTTCACGGCATTGCCGCGGTTGTTGGCGGCATCCAGCAACTCACCCGACAGGCGCGCGGCCATCGTGGTTTCGCTGCGGTTGCGCGCTGCGGTGATCAGCCAGCGGATCGCCAGGGCCTGCGACCGCTCGGGGCGGACTTCCACAGGAACCTGATAGGTCGCACCGCCGACGCGGCGGCTGCGGACTTCGATGCCGGGCTTCACATTGTTCAGCGCGTCATGGAACAGGCCGATCGGATCCTTCTTGGCGCGGGTCTCGACGGTTTCGAGAGCGCCATAGACGATCGATTCAGCAACGGCCTTCTTGCCGTCCTGCATGATGCTGTTCATGAACTTGGACAGAACCTGATCGCCATATTTGGGATCGGGCAGGATGATGCGCTTTTCGGGGCGACGACGACGTGACATATTATTGTTCTCCCCTTACTTCGGACGCTTCGCGCCGTACTTCGAACGGCTCTGCTTGCGATCCTTGACGCCCTGGGTATCCAGAACGCCGCGAAGAACGTGGTAGCGCACGCCCGGAAGATCTCGCACACGGCCGCCGCGGATCAGCACGACGCTGTGCTCCTGCAGGTTATGGCCTTCACCCGGAATATAGGTGATGACTTCGCGCTGGTTGACCAGGCGAACCTTGGCCACCTTGCGAAGCGCCGAGTTCGGCTTCTTCGGGGTCGTCGTATAGACGCGGGTGCAAACGCCGCGCTTCTGCGGGTTTGCATCCATTGCAGGGACCTTGCTCTTGGTCTTCTGCAGCTCGCGGCCCTTGCGGACCAGCTGGTTGATTGTTGGCATGAAGCCCTTCACCTTTTTCAGTTACTTTACCTGGGCATCCCCGCGCCTCGCACCGCCTGGAGGAATGATTCGTCCAAACGGCAAAGGCCCCGGTGGGCATAAGCCCCCCTGGAGCCGCAAGAGCACCCGGTAATGTTCAGCTCTAGTGTCGCCCAGTTGATATGACGCGAGGAGACGAGTCTTCGCACGGCAAGGTCGCTGGGCAGCCGCGCCTATAGCCATCGACGCCCGGCCGGTCAAGCGAGCAGCGGCGGCGGCGATCGGCGCTTTTCAGCTACACGCTTTTTCAGGCACTTAGTAAATTGATAACCTTAACAGTCCTATGATGACAACCCGCTCAGCCTGGACGCGACGTGACGATATTATCCCCTTTCACCGGCGAGTTTCGCGATCCCGACCGGGAATCGGCGTTCCAGGCCGAACGACTCCCCGAAACCCGCCGCCATGCCAGAACCTTGTTCGCCCTGTCGGCGCTGCTGAACGCCATCTTCCTGATCAGCGACTGGCGCTTTGCCGGCACCCCCCATTTCTGGGTCGCCATTCCCGCCCGCCTCGCCGTCGTCGCAGGATCGCTGCTGTGCCTTGCCCTGTGGCGCTACACCCGCAGCTTCTCCGCGCTGGAGCGACTCTGCTTCCTGTGGCAGGGGATCACCGCCATCGGCGTGGCGCTGCTCGTCAGTTCGCGCAGCGACATTGCCCTCTTCGTGCTGGTCATGCTGCCGCTCGTCTTCTACCTCGTCGTGCCCACCAGCTTCCGCGGCAATGCCGGCGGCGGCCTGGCCTGCGCTGTCGCGATGCTGACCGGCTATCTTGCCCCTGCGCCGCATAGTCAGACAGCGATCGGCATGGTCCTGGCGATGCTGATCCTGCATTGCGGCATGTGGATGGCCATCACCCGGCACAACCGGCTGCAACGGCAGGAATGGACGGCCGGCCGACTGGCGCAGGCGGCGCAGGCGGCGCTGGCCAACAGCCTCGACGCGCTGGAGCGGATGTTCATGGCCGTGCCCATCCCCCTGCTCGTCACCCGGCACGACGGCAGCATCCTGCGCCTGAACCAGGCCGCGCAGGACGCCTTTGCCGCCGGCAGCGACATCCCCCTTGCGCATGTGGAGCAGACCTATGTCGACCTGCCGATCCGCAACCTGCTGTTCGGGATGTTGCAGCGCGAGGAGCGCGTCGACAATTTCGAATGCCGCCTGCGCCGGGCGGACGGACAGATTCGCGACACATTGCTGTCCTCGCGCCCGATCGTCGTCGACGACACGCCCTGCATCGTGACCAGCGTCGTGGACATCACTGAACGCAAGGAAGCCGAACAACATCTCGAGCGGCTGGCCATGACCGACGCACTGACTGGCCTTGCCAACCGCGCCCATTTCATGGCGGCAGTGACCCAGACCCAGGCGACGAGCGGCCCGGCCAGCCGACTGGTGGATTCGGCCCAATCGGCGATTTTGCTGATCGATCTGGACGAATTCAAGCGGGTCAACGATACCGCAGGGCATGATGCGGGCGACGCGCTGCTCTGCGCCGTAGCGGACCGCCTGCGCCTGGCGCTGCGACCGGGCGATCTGGTGGCGCGCATGGGCGGCGACGAATTTGCCGTGCTGCTGACGCGCCTGCCGCATGCGGATGCGCTTCCACCAATCCTGGCGCGCATCACCGATCATCTCCATGCGCCGCTCAGCTATCGCGGCCGGCCGATCGAGGCGCGGGTCAGCATCGGCGTGGCGCTCTTCCCCGACCATGGCGGCGATGTCACCGCACTGGTCAAACATGCCGACATCGCCCTCTACCACGCCAAGAATAGCGGGCGCGGGCGCGCGACCCTGTTCGAGCCGGCGCTGCTCGCCAATTGGGAGCGCGAGGCGACCATGCTCGACCGGGCGCGGCACATTCTGGCGCAGGAACGCCCCTGCCCGTGGTATCAGCCCAAAATCGATCTCGCCACCGGCGCACCGGTGGGATTTGAAGCGCTGTTCCGCTGCCCCACGACCGCCGGCGCGGTCATCATGCCCGCCGACATCGCCGCCGCCTTCGAACATCCCGAACTCGGCCCCGCCATCACCGCGCAGATGATCGACGGCATCCTGGCCGACTGCCGCCGCTGGCGCGACGCCGGCCTGCCCTTCGGCCATGTCGCCTTCAACGTGTCGGGCGCCGACCTCAACGACGATGATTTCGCCGACCGCCTGCTGCGCCGCCTGGCGGACGCCGATCTGCCGCCCTCGATCATCGAACTGGAAGTAACCGAATCGGTGTTCCTGGGACGTAATGCCGACCGGGTCGGCCGCCTGCTGCAACGGCTGAGCGACGCGGGCGTCGCCATCGCCCTGGACGATTTCGGCACCGGCTATGCGTCGCTGTCGCACCTCAAGCAATTCCCGATCGACGTCATCAAGATCGACCAGCGCTTCGTCCGCGACCTCGAAACCGACCCGGACGACGCCGCCATCGTCCGCACCGTGCTGAACCTGGCCTATAGCCTGGGCATCCGTACCGTGGCGGAAGGCGTGGAGAACCAGCAGCAGGTGGACTATCTGCGGGCCGGCGGGTGCCATATGGGGCAGGGCTATCATTTCAGCGCCGCCATCCGCGCGGCGGATGTCGAAGCCATGCTCGGCCGGCAGGATCAATTCCGCCAGATCTGAAATAAATCCGCAAATAATCGACCGAAGCAGGGAACAAAAAGCCAGACCGATCATTTCGCCGCATCGATCGCTCGACTCGTCACGACTCCGCAACGACGGATTCGCGCGAAAGGCAAAGCTTTGCTACCGGCCCCCTCGCTATATAAGAGTCGGGGTCGCATTGTCGCATCAGAAGAAGAAGGGGGTCGCTCCCCTCCGGGAACGGCTGCTCGCCCTATGCCCGGAACGGGAGATATTCCTCCGTTCCGGCGGCCAGGTGAAATTCCTCCGCATCTCGCGCCGCGCGCAGCTTGCCGCGATCGGCGTGACGTCCGCCGCGCTGCTCGGCTGGGGCGGCATGACCCTGTCGATGCTCGCCGGCAGCGCATCGGTCGCGCAGGAACGCGCCGCGCTGGCGCAGCAGGGCCGCTCGGTCGCCACTGCCGCCACCAAGGTCGAGGGCTATCGCAAGTCGGTCGAGGATCTGGCGCAGGATCTCGAAGCCCGCCAGGACTTCATGGACGACCTTTACAAGACCCATTTCGGCGATCAGGACGATAAGTCCGCGGGCAGCGACATGGCCGCCCCGACCAGGGCGGAAAAATCCGACGCGCTGACCGCCAAGATCAGCCTGGCGCCCGAAGCCGCACCGCTGGTCCGGCTGGAAGCGCGCCAGCGTCAATTCGCCACCCTGCTGACCGCCGCAGTCGAGCGCCGCGCGGACAAGGCCGCCGCCGCGATCCGCAGCTTCGGCCTCAACCCCGACAATCTCGCCCGCAGCGCCGCCCGCGCCCAGGGTGGCCCCTTCGTCCCATGGAAGGGCGACAAGGGCGCGCTGACCGACGAACTGGAAAATCTGGCCGACGCCATGTCGCGCATGGAATTTCTGGAACGCAGCCTGCTCACGATTCCCTCAGGCCGCCCGACCGGATCGCCGATGCTGACCAGCTCCTATGGATACCGTCGCGACCCGTTCAACGGCCATGCCGCCTTCCATGCCGGCCTCGACTTTCCCGGCCGCTACGGCCAGCCGATCACCGCCGCCGCCGACGGCAAGGTCAGCTATGTCGGCCAGCGCCAGGGCTATGGCAATGTCGTCGAGGTCGAACATGGCAATGGCATCATGACCCGCTACGCCCACCTGTCCGGTTTTTCCGCCCGCGTCGGCCAGAAGGTCGCGCGCGGCGACACCATCGCCCGGATGGGATCGACCGGCCGTTCGACCGGCACCCATCTCCATTTCGAGGTCCGGCTGAACGGCCAGGCCGTCAATCCCCGCCCTTTCCTGGAGGCCCGCAAAGATGTTCTCCAAGTCCAGCAAATCGCCACGGCCCGCTTCGCCGATGTCCGCGACCGGGGGTAAGTCCATCCCCTTCTCGCTGATCGGCAGCGACGTGACGATCACCGGCAACCTCGCCGCGTCGGTCGACCTGCATGTCGATGGCGCCATCGAGGGCGACATAAGCTGCGCCGCCCTGGTGCAGGGGCCGGACAGCCGCATCACCGGCCATGTCACCGCGCAGAGCGCGCGCCTTGCGGGCCTGGTTGACGGGTCGATCGCCGCGGGCGAACTGGTGGTCGAAAGCAGCGCCCGGATCACCGGCGACGTCGTCTATGAACGCATCACGATCGAACCGGGCAGCCGCATCGAAGGCCGCTTCCGCCCCAGTGACAGCGACGCCCCCGCCGCCGAGTTGAAGCTGATCGCCAACGACAGCGCAGGGTAACAGCCCCGTGTTCCCGCGCAGGCGGGAACCCAGTCCCGCACTTGCGGTCATGCGACCGGGTCGAACTGGGCTCCCGCCTGTGCGGGAGCACGTCGCGCTCTCCGCCTCTAACCATATTTGTCACTGGCCACGCCGCCGCAGCGCTCCTAATCCCCGCGCCATCATCCCAACGGGAAGAGGTGCGCCATGGACGATTTCGAACTCTGGCCCGACATACGCCGTTTCCTGCTCGCCTTCACCGGCAGCGGCCTCCTGATCGGCCTCTACACGCTACTCAGCGTCAAGCCGGTGCCATGAAGAGGCGTAGTGGTTTGCTGACGCCCCATTTCTATACTCTCATCCCCGCGTAGGCGGGGATCCATCTCCAGCCTTTGCGCTGTGCCGAGAGGTTGGGAGATGGGTTCCCGCCTACGCGGGAATGACGAAAAGGGGTGGTTGGGCGACAGTCTGCTTTCCTCCGTCATCCCAGCGAAAGCTGGGATTTCCCTTTTCTTTCCCGCGCTTCTCCTGAAGATGTGAGATTCCAACCTTCGCTGGCATGACGACAGTGGCGACTGAGAATGGTCGTTAATTGGTCACACCCTCAATTTACCGGCGCCCGTCGCCGATAGCTCAGCGCCTCCGCCACATGCACCCGCCCGACCCGCTCCGCGCCCGCCAGGTCGGCGATCGTGCGGGCCACGCGCAGCACCCGCGTATAGCCACGCGCCGACAGCTTCATCGCGGCGGCGGCCTGCGCCAGCAATTGCCGCCCCGCCTCGTCCGGCCCGGCGACCTCCTCCAGCCGCTCGCCATCCACCTCGGCATTGGTACGCAGCTTACTCCCGGCATAGCGCGCCGTCTGGACGCGGCGGGCCGCCGCGACCCGCGCCGCGACCTCGGCCGATCCTTCGGCGGGCGGCGGCAGCACCAGATCGGCGGCCGTCACCGCCTGCACCTCGACATGCAGGTCGATGCGATCCAATAATGGCCCCGACACCTTGGCCTGATAATCCGCCGCGCATCGTGGCGCGCGCGAACAGGCCAGCGCCGGATCGCCCAGATGGCCGCAGCGGCACGGGTTCATCGCCGCAATGAGCTGCACGCAATCTGCAACGTATGTAGACTGAAAAATAATTCGCCCGAAATCCGCAGAAATCTGCGGTTTCAAAGAGCGTTCCAAAGTGTGCGCCCAAACGACAGCAGCATTTGGACGGACCCCAAAAGCGTTAGCCCCGCAACGACGAAAACCTCAGTCCAAAACAGTAGGCGTCTCATCATCTTCATTCGCAGATCGCCCGTTGCTGATTGAACTTGGGCCATATGACAGTGGTGCCGCTTTGAACCATCGCACAGTTGATTTCCGTGTTTGCCTTGTTCCAGCAAACGGCAGTCACGCGGTTGTAGCTGGTGCCCGTCTGCTCGCATTGTAGGGTTTGGCCAGAGGCAAGCTCAGTCAGTTTGGATGTAGCGGAAGCGCCCGATGCTGAAGGGCAAGGATGACCAACCTTACAGGTTTCATCGCTTTCACGAGCAGCAACCGCGTGAAGCCTGATCCTCGTGCCGTCAACGCATCGCAAGGTATCGCCGTCGGTGATGCTGCTGACACGGCACAAGAAGCGATCAGACGGAACTCCATACATTTCCGACGCTCTGACGGGTGCCTCTGGCCTCTCTGGTAAACTGGCGAACGCCTGTCTGCTGGCTTTGGGCGTAGGAGCATCAACCGTAGAGGTTGCCGTTGACGCGGGTATTGCGATTGAAGCCGCCTCGCTCGGTTCGCTGCTGGGCCAAAAGAACACAGCGCAGAAGGTGCCGACCATCAGGACAGCAGCAACGGCGTAAACTGACCAAGCTGGAAATTGCCGCTCCTTGGGCTGCTGCCAGCCATTCGACCGCGACCGTCTATCATATGGTTGCCGCAGTTGGCCGACTATGCGCGGACGCCATCTCCTGCGACGGCCCCAAGGCCGCATATAATTCCAGAAATAGAGCGGAACGAGGATCGCCAACGCGGGGATGATGACATAGCCACCCGACACGCTGGTATTCTTCTGAACCCATGCGCCAGCAGCAAGCGAGCCGATGACGGCCAGCTCAATTAGAAATCCCCCTGTCGATCTCCGCCCCATAATCTCCCCTCGCGCCTCATCCATAATGTGGCCGAGCATAAATACGGCATGAGATTCTATGAATTTGCAACGACCAAACCGAAAGGGCCAAAGAAGCCCAATAAACCGCTGACGCCTGAGCAATCGCTTGTGGCCGCCAAAAAGCGCGACGTCGATATAGCAAAACAGGCTATGCAATCGGTGAAGGATCACCAGAAGCAGAAGAAGGAAGCAGAAAAGGCCCGCCGCATTTCCTATATCGGCAAGTTGCGGCCGCTATCAAACTAATAAGCTTATCGGCCTTCGATCACGAAGGCAGACCCCCATTCTACCCACATATATCCATCACGCATGATGTCGATGCCGATTAAATGCGGGAATTTACTATGTAGATATTTCCCGATCACGGGACGGCCCACTAATAGTGGGACAGAAACGAAAACGCTCCCACGGCGAACCATGAGAGCGTTTCACAGGCCGTCGCTGGAACGCATAAGCGTCTCCATGGGCTATAATGCTGCCACACTAACGCGGTGGCATATGTCGTTTAGGAAAAAGTATCAGCGACCATGATGTCAGTCGCAAATGGATCGCATTCATCATCGACGGCTTCAGCTTCAAATACCTGAGTTGCAGCTAAACTTTCTGCCTTACGCTTCTTGTCAGCAGCACGCACCTCGTCCTCAAGCTTCTTGATCTTACGCCCACGAGCAATGACGTGCTTTTCATAGCGCTCTTCCTCCCAACGCTCGTAACCAACAATCATAAGCTTGCTACCGAACACCTTGAACGTAGCAGTGCCAAACTCAACAGCGTCAGGCAGACCCACGGGCTTGTCAGTGTAAAACACATCATCATTGTCCGTGCTTTCGCCACGCTGGATAAAGCCCTTCTTGTGCTTCAATTCCAGCTTACCACCCTTAGGCTGCTTGGCATGCTTTGCACGGTCCGCCCGTTCGATGCCCAGAAGCGCCTTGCCAAAGACAGGATCGTTGAACGTCTCGATATACATCGCCGCTGCATTGGCCTTCACTTTGTTCTCGTAAAGATGGCGCATAACATTGCCATACTTTTCGGCAGAGCGATTGCGCTCAAAGACCAAGAACACGCTACCTTCCTCGTCCTTCTCTTGCCAGGAACCATAGAGCAATGCACAGACATATGCCCACCAGTTCGTGCCTTTCTTTTTCTCAAAGGCTTGAGCTTGGGCAGTCATGCCACATTCCTTAAGAAGATTTTCCAAGTGATGCTGGTTGCTACGGTGGAGCAGTGTCTGGGCGATCTGAAATGCGTGGCTGATCTGATTATAAACCTCACGGCGTCCTTTCAGTTCGTAGCTTGCCATTGCACGATCACCCATAACGAGCGACTTTTCACGAAACTCCGTGACGATATAGAGCAGGTCTTCGTAATCTTTATTCTTTCCAAAGCGAGAGTGCTTGGGATCATTCAGGCAATCAACCATGTAAGGCTGACCCCGATCATTTTCGCTCATATCGATTTCAACATTAATATCAGTCATAAAAATACCTCATCCATGGCGACACAAAAAGACCAAGCGCACGCGTCGCCAACGCACAGTTGGTTATTTTCAAAAGCGCGATTTGCGCGATTGAATTGTCAGACATCCAAAGATGTCAAAGAATACAGGCACGCCAGAGACCCGCACTAATGCGCGTTTTTCTTGCTTGATATGTCTGGAACAAGTGCGAGTAACTTGCGCTTGATGAATTTGGATTTATCTGAAACCGCTCAACGAATCAATCAGGCCAAGCGAGATTCACTGAGTCGTTAACGTTATCGACTTTGGTTAATCGAAGAGAAATGGCGGAATTCGGCCATTTGATTTTGCCAAAGGTTAACAGAAAAGCGACATGGCCCCTCTTTTGGGGTTGAAGGGGCCGTTCATATCCACGCCGATCAGCAGCCTTACGGACCCAACTTGGCTCTCGCTTCGCCCATCTGCCGCGGGCAGAAGCCACTGGGCGAACGCGCCGATTGATGCCCGCACCAGTCCCGTGGTTCCTGAAAAGCCACTGGACTATATAGGGATAAATTAAGACCGACGGCCCATGGATGATAGCCGGTTGGTTGGATGAGAAGAGATGTAAGGTGAGCTTTCCTGTCCTTCTGAAATCCCGTCCCTCACCATCACCCCTCGTCCCCTATTTTTCCCGCGAAGCCATAAATAGTCCGTGATGGCGACGGCCATCATAGGAAATATTGGGGATGGCTTCACTCTTTCGCAGCCATCCCCAAGGCAGCGAAAGAGAACAAAATGACACCAAAGCAGATAATCGAGCAGAAGAAGCTCAACAAGCAATCAGGCGAGATTGCGATCCCAAAGGTATTTACCGACAAATTCCCGGACTTGAAGGCGGCGAAAGCCCAGACGCTGTTCGACCGCTATGTTGAGGCTGTATGCGGCGCGCTGGCCCGACAAGCGCCGTTCATCACCGACAATCGCGCGCAGGTGTCCTTGGACGCACTCAGCAAGCAATGCGGGATATTCGAGTATAAGAAGAAGCGGCATTCGGTCTGGACCGAGTTCCGAGAGATCTGCCCCCTCTTCGTCGTCATCGACAAGGGCAACAATCTCAAGGGGAGGAATACGACCATCCAAATCAACGACCGGACCATCCGCAAGCTGCTGGATTATGTGAGCGATGACGTGCTTGTGCAGGAGGTGTTCTCGGGTGCTGCCTCAGACGGGGCGAAGCCGGAAATGATTGCCGTCGATCTTGAAAATCTCAAAAATTACATCGACAACACGGACTATGATCTGGCGCATAATGCCGAGGGCAAGGGCAGCGAGTGGGTCGCCAAGGTTCAGCGCAATGCCTATCAGGCGCGGCTTGTCCAACGCATCGCCGCGCATCTGGGCGGCCAATATCCCCAATATCCCAAGCCGTCCGTCTTTGGCCGCACCTATTATCACGGCCTGTCCATCCAGACGATGAGCAAGCAGGTCCGCGCCGCCGTGCTGGGCGAGCATTACCAATATGATTTGAGCGCCGCGATCTACGGGATCAAGTTGGCGATCATCAGCGGCATCGTCGCCAAGCCCAACGAACGTCACGTCGAAAACCGGCTGGACGGACTATTCACCTACACCAAGGAATATTTACGCGAAAAAGATGCCATCAGGCAGCGCCTCGCAGACCAGTGCCTCACGGCAACGCCGATCAAGGCCGCTGGCAAGCTGAGGCTGGTCAAGCAAGCTATCACGGCCATTGGCTTCGGCGCAAAGACGGACGCTGCGCTATGGCATGACGGTCATCCAACCGCTCTGGCCGACATTCTCAGAAACAAGGACGACCGCGAACGCTTCCTCAATGACAAGTTCGTCATAAACTTCATCGCGGAGCAGGACGAACTTACCGAAGCCATCATTTCCCACCTCAAGCGGGTTGGGCAGTTCGATCCCATCAAGCAGGCGATCAGGGACGCAAAGGCCATACCGCGCATCACCGACGCGCATATTTTAGCCTATCTGTTCCAGCACTATGAGACCAGCTTGATGGACGACATCGTGGCGATTGCTCAGGCGGAAAGGCCGGTCGTTGCCCGCATTCATGATGCTTTCGTCACCAGCGACAAACTTTCAGAGGCCACGCAGGCGGCTATCGCAGAAAAGCTCAGGGAAGCGCATTCGCTCATCAGGATCGAATGTGAGCGGGTTACAGGGTGGCAATCCGCCGATGCCCGCCGCAAGAACGAGGAAGCGGAGCAGCGCGAGGCTGAACACATGGCCGCAATTGCTGATGAAGATCGCCGCGCCCGCGCATGGGCCAGCGGCGAAGGCAGCGATGTCTTCGCCATGTTCAAATAGTCCCTGCCGTGTGGCCAGTCCCACTAATAGTGAGTCCGGCCTTCACGCAGCCATGAGGCGATAGACGCTCTGCCTGTTGATCCCCAACTGCTTCGCGATGGCGGATGCACCCATGCCCGCTTCGCGCAGCACGGCGATCTGCTCCACGTCGATGTTGGGCTTGCGGCCCTTGTAGGTTCCGCCTGCCTTGGCCTTGGCGATCCCGTCGCGCTGCCGTTCGCGGCGCAGGTCGTTTTCAAATTCGGCGACCGCGCCCAATATGGCGAGCGTCAGCTTGCCCGTGCTGGTGCCAGTATCAATGGACTGGTGGAGGCACTGGAACGCAACGCCCTTGTCACTGAGCAGGTCGAGCATCTGGAACAGGTCGGACAGCGAACGGGCAAAGCGGTCCAGTCTGCTGACCACGACCGTATCGCCCTCACGCACGAAGCCGAGCATTTCCGACAGGCCAGGGCGATCCCTGTTCGTGCCTGTCGCCTTGTCCTCGAAGATGCGTTCGCATCCATGCTTGCTCAATTCGTCCTGCTGGACGGCAAGGCTCTGCCCCGTGGTGCTGACACGCGCATATCCGACAATCATGTTCCCTCGTCACATTTGGGTTTAAGACCCTAAGCATTTGCTGTCTGATATGTGCGGGGTCGATCCAAAAGTGACAGGAAACAGCCATTTTTCAGCCGTCACGCGACGGTAAACCCAAATGCGACGGCGTTGCCGATGAACTTATTTGCAGATCATGTATGCGAGCTTGGCCGCGCTGTCAGGAAAGCGCTTGGCCACCATGTAGAAGTTGAAGGTTGAGCCGGAGCGTTTGGCAATGCCCGGTTTTATCTGGCCGTCCTCTTCGTCGAACAGCAACAGGGTGGCTTCGGGTGCGATCAGGACATTTTCGCGGTCGTTCACGAACTTGGCGCGCTCGTCGCCGGTTGCCACCCGCCATTCAGCACCCAATGTCTCTTCCAGCCGTTCCGCAAGTTGTTGCTCGCGCAGCCTGTAAAGCTCTGTGACCTTCTTGGGACGCGGCGTTGGTTCATCGACGGCGGCAAGCGCGATGGACTGCCTGATGGTGCGATAATAGTGGGTGACGCTCTGGCCGTCAGTTGCTTCCAGCATTCTGACGAGAGGCACCAGCCATGACAGAACCTGATCCAAGGTGGGGGCATTGCGTTGCATCTGCGACTGACTGCCGCCCCATCGTTAAGATGGCGTTATGCTCGCTAAATTCGATGGAAAATCAGAACCGCACTGCCTTCTTCGATCGACCGCCTTTTCGTTGGCATTACCGACATGGGCATTAACACCGGCCAAGGAGATGCCACCATGTCGATCCTCAAGTTCCTGAAACTCGCCACCGCAGCCCGTGGCAATCCCGCTGCGTCCGAATTCGCCTTCCGTGCCAAGGTGCTTAACTGGCTTGACGAGCAGAAGGCGATGGCCGAGGCCGAGATTGCGGGAACGACCTTCGCCGTGACCAAGAAGGTGACGCGCAAGAATGCCGAAGGCGAGAGCATTCGTGTCGATGCCCCCCGCAAGGTTCGCAAGGGCTGGTTCACCGACGCCAACGGGAAGATGTTCTTCCAGATTCGCTACGGCAACAAGCCACTGGAATTTGCCAAGGGCATGAATGCGGTAGAGGTCGAGAATCTTGCCGATGTGCCGGTCATCATCGGCTCGATCATCGACGCCATCAACGCCGGTGAACTCGATCCCCAGCTTAACGCGGCTCGCGATGCACGTCGCGCGAACTTCAAGGCTAAGAAGGCGGCCTGACAGCAAACTCAACAAGGCGACTATGCAAATCGTGACGGCGGAGATACGCAAATGCGACCACGACACGGAACCGCACTCGATTATGAGCCTGAAAGCCGACCTGCTTAAAGCCAAGACGGAAGAAGATGTTAAGGACGCCTATATCAAGGCGCTCGGCTTAAAGTCCTATAATAAGACGCTTGTAGACATCAGAACGGATGAAATTTGGTTTGAAGCCAAGGGGGCCTCAACACCTCCTGTGATGATGTTCACGCAACTCCTATTTTATGTGAGGGCTGCTCGAAAACTCGGAGAGCATATCCCGCCTTTTCTCTGCGTCATTGATCGCGAGAAAGCGGCGCTCATGGAGACAGAGAAAGCCCTCCCGATTCTTGATGATAAGCAGATCGCATGGCCGAAATCTGGCTCTAAAGTTGACAAAGCTCTCGCAGCGCAGGCTGCACCATACATTGAAACGCACTTCGTCGTATACGATCTGGAAAATCACGAGAAGGAGTTCCTACAAGCAGCGAAATCCGCGATCAAAGCGGGTAAAATTATCCGAACTCCTATTACCCCTGACAATCTTCGCCAAGTTTTTGACAAATGGGTTGAAATGATCGGAGACGAACTGGAAGGAGTTTCGCCTTCAGACTACGCTTTGCTTTTCTTCGCTGATATTATGCATGACGGAAAAAAAGCGGCAATGCGTGATTTGCCTGCAAAACTTCTTCATGATGATGACAAGCCGGTATTTCTTCTAAACGGAAAGTCATATGAGCTGAACAGCCTGCGTGGTTATCGAAATTTTTGGGCCATATACCACCGTCCACCTGAGGAAGAATATCGTCAATACCTTCTGGAGCGGCGTGATAGTTTGCTTCCGCTCGACGAACGCACTTTCAAAGGTGCCTACTATACACCTCTTCATGTTGTAGATAAGTCGTACGAAGAGCTGTCAGCCATATTGGGAAAGAATTGGCAGCAAAGATACATCGTCTGGGATATGTGCTGTGGCGTAGGAAATCTTGAAGTAAAGCACAGTAACTATCGCAATGTATTTATGAGCACCCTCGATCAAGCTGATATAGATGTCATGCGCGCAAGCCAGACTTGTGTTGGTGCAAATATTTTTCAATACGACTATCTAAATGACGATATTTCTGAATTTGGTACTATAGATTATACTCTGTCGGAGAAAGTTCCGCCTGAGTTACGTGCCGCAATTGCTGATGCAAACGCACGAAAGAAGGGCGCCAAGAAGATTTTGGTGTTAATCAATCCGCCTTACGCGGAGGCGACGAGTTCAGATAATGCGGTCAGCCAAGGTGTTGATCGGAGCAAAAAGGGTGTTTCTCGATCTAAATTTGCTGTGGCTGGCATGGATGGTTACGGTAAAGCCAGTAACGAGCTTTTCACTCAGTTTTTAGCACGAGCGCACCGCGAAATACCAAAAGCTACTGTCGCGACGTTCGGAACCTTAAAATATGTAAACTCTCAAGCTTTTGAGGAGTTTCGCTCCGTTTGGCGCGCGAAGTATCTCGGTGGTTTTGTTGTCCATAGCCGTGCCTTCGACGGCTTGAAAGGCGATTTTCCGATTGGCTTCCTCGTTTGGGATATGGCGAAGCCCGCGGATATTGATGAAATCTATACTGAGGTCCTCGACCGGGACGCAAATCTTATTGGTGAAAAAACGTTTGAGAATGTTGAAACTGATAAGTTGCTTACCACTTGGGCGGAGCGTCCTCCAACTAATAAGCTGATCCCTGCCATTCCGTTGAAAGGTGCGGTTGAACCGGCGACCACATCAGCAGACCTAAGGGGCACGAAATGGTCGGATGGAGCTATAGGATGGTTCAATTGTGCAGGAAATGATCTGCAACAAGCTGCCAAATTGACTATGATTCTGTCATCGGGTTTTGGCAGCGGCAGAGGTTTCTTCATCAATGAAGACAACCTTTGGAAAGTTGCTGTAATGTTCGCTGTTCGGCGTTTGATAAAGCCGACTTGGCTAAACGATAGAGATCAATTTCTTCAGCCATCTCAGTCCCTCAGTGAAAGCTTCAAGTCGGATTGCCTGATTTGGACACTGTTCAACAACAGCAATCTGGCAGCAGGCGCGGACGGCCTTAAGTGGGGTGGCGAAAATTGGTCGCTGGTTAATCACTTTATCCCATTTACGGAAGCAGAGGTCGGAGCCAAAGGCCGATTCGATTCAAACTTCATGATCCGTTACATCGCTAAACTAAAGTTTAGCGCCGAGGCAAAAGCAGTTCTGAACGAAGGACGCAAGCTATGGAAGCACTATAGCTCTATGAACTTTGGCCGCACGATTCGTGAAGAATATAAGCTTAACCGTCCTGATGTGGGATGGTATCAAGTACGACGAGCACTCGAGGCGAACGCTCACAATGAAGTGACCGATTTCGGTCCCTTCAAAACCTCATACGCTGCGCTCAGCGAGAAGCTGTTGCCGCAGGTGTATGATTTCGGCTTCCTGCCTGAATGATCGGTGATCCACACGCATCATCTGGTTCTCACTATTAGTGAGCTTGCGCTGTCAGGGCTGCTGAGCGCTGAGGACGCGTTTCACGCTGTCGCACTGCTGGACAGGAGCAAATCGCCTTCGTCGGGCTGGAGAACGCACGACACAGGGATCCTACGCTGCGCGCCAAATCTGTTCCCCATCCAAAAGCGTCCCGTTCTCATCAAACCGCCACCATGTGTCCTCATTGGGCCATATGATGAACGTGTTGTAGGCGGTGACTTCGATGCGGTGTAGTAACCGCCTCAGCGCCATATTCACGCGGCCGCGAGCATAAATCCGTATATCGTCGTCCTCGCTGGCCAATTCAGCCCGCAAGCTCTCCACCAGCACCATATCATCATCACTGGATGGTTTAGACGTTGCGACTGCAAGCTGCTTCTGCAAATCCTCAATGGCTTGGGATTGTTTATCCACCTCAGTTTCAAGGACGGCGGCTCGTGTCACGAGAGCCTTGCCGCCGCCATCCGCGATTGCGTCAATGATGTTGTCCAAACGTGTTCGGTTGGCATCCCTCTGCCTGCCAAGCTCAGCCAGATTTTCGCGGAGTTCAGCAATTTTGTGATTTTCAGCCTGCTTGACTACGAGGCGTGGCAAAAGCTCGTCCAGCACGGTTTTCTCAACCACGTCATAATTGAGGATCGTGGGATTTTCGCATGAATGTTTCCGTCTGGATCGATCGCACCGCAAACGGCGGTAGGTTCTGCGACGGTAATTGACCACTTCGCCGCTTACCTTTCTATAAGTCTGGACCGTATCGGTCGTATGCTCGAAATGGGCACCGCCGCCGCACTCGTCACAAAACACCATCTGTGTGAGCAGATTACGGTTCTGATTCTTTGACCGCTTCTGGTTGCTCTTCCGCATAGACAGCGTGGCTTGTGCTTGGTTGAACTTTTCAGCGGAAATCGCCTGAGGATAAAAGTCTGCTGCCAACGTCCGTCCATCATTGGTGACGTATTCGCCCAACACGGTTCGCTTGGTGAGAAGGCGATAAACATAGCTGTAGAACCAGCCATTCTTGGTTCGGTTCTTGAACTGATTCCAAACAGGTTCGTCACGATCATTGAGCAAGGTGACTATACGATGGAGGCCCATGCCGTTGATATAGAGATCGTATATCTCGTTCAGCACCTTCGTTCGGTGCTCGTCCAGAACATATTCGCCGTCAACCCGATTGATCCATGTGGGAGTATGCGGGACCGGCCTTTTCTGACTGCCATCCGCAATTGCTTCGAATCGCTTGTCCCAAGACGCCTTCGTGCGGCGGCTCTTTTTATCGCTTTCCTCAAACGCCAACTGAGCTTTGATGATGACGGAGAACAACTCCATCATATCGCCATTGTTGCCAGCCTTGTAGCAATAGCCATCGTGGAAGGTGGCTACATCAACGCCTGCCTCATTGAGCGCCCAGATGAGTTGCGCTGCGGCCTTCGCGCCTTGACGGCTCAAGCGGTCGATGTTTTCGACTATGAGCGCCTTGTCACGGTGGAGGCCGTTACGGGCTTCTACCTCAAATTCGTATAAGGCAGCCCCCTCAGCACGATTCTTCGCGTGAAAGGCACTCTTGCCTTCGTCCGTGATTGTTTTCTCAACGGTCCAACCGCGAGCAGTAGCGAACTCAATACCCGCCGTTTTCTGCCGTTCTAAGCTGTAGCCCTTACTTTGCTCAGTGGTGGAAAAGCGGGCGTATATGATCGCAGTTTGAGCCATTGGACTGTCCTATCGCGGCAAGCGTTAGGATTTTGTCTACGTGCATCGCAACATGGACCCGCGCAGGGAAGGTCACATGCGCATTGGCCCGCGCCACCGTCACCTCGCCGGTCTCCAGCGGCTGGCGCAGCGAATCGAGCACCGTCCGCTGAAACTCCGGCAACTCGTCCAGAAACAGCACGCCCAGATGCGCCATGCTGACCTCGCCCGGCCGCGCCTTCAGCCCGCCGCCGACCAAAGCCGCCATCGACGCGCTGTGATGCGGGTTGCGAAACGGCCGCGCCCGACTGATCCGTCCACCCTCCAGCGTGCCGGCGACGCTCGCCACCATGGAGCTTTCCAGCGCCTCGCCCGGCGTCATGTCAGGCAATATGCCCGGCAGGCAACTCGCCATCAGTGATTTGCCCGCGCCCGGCGGCCCGACCATCAGCAGATTATGGCCGCCCGCCGCGGCGATCTCCAGCGCGCGCTTGGCGACCTCCTGCCCCTTGACCTGTTTCAGGTCCGCGCCCCGCACCGGCGCCTCCACCACGCCCGGCTGCGGCGCCGACAGTGCCGACGTCCCCTTGAAATGATTGAGCAAACCCAGCAGATCCGGCGCGGCGACGACCTCGACCTCGCCGGCCCAGGCGGCCTCCGCCCCCTGCGCGACCGGACAGACCAGCCCCATTTCCTGGCTGCCCGCATGGAGCGCCGCCAGCAGCACGCCGGGCGACGGCGCGGTGCGCCCGTCCAGCCCCAGTTCGCCGACCACGACATAGCCCGCCAGCGTCTCGGCATCGATCACCCCCATCGCGCCCAGCAGGGCGAGCGCGATCGGCAGGTCGAAATGCGATCCCTCCTTGGGCAGGTCGGCGGGCGACAGGTTCACCGTGATCCGCTTGGGCGGCAGCGACAGGCCGATCGCGGCGATCGCGTTGCGCACCCGCTCGCGGCTTTCGGCCACCGCTTTGTCGGGCAGGCCGACGAGGATGAAATTGGGCAGGCCGGGCACGAGCTGGCACTGCACCTCCACGGCGCGCCTCCAACCCCAGATAGGCGACCGTCGATACCGTTGCGACCAAATGCCCCCGCCTTTTTTCGCTGCCCCGTCAGTCCGTCCCCGGACTATTCCTCGATCGGTTCCCCGGTCCGGTCCCGCGCAGGCTCATCCGGCCGCCCCTTGAACCCCTGCGCCACGACATACCATTCGACGCTGCCCTTGCGGCTGGCCGGCGGCTTGGCATGCTTGATCGTCGTGAAATTCTTCTTGAGCAGCACCAGCAATTCGCCGTCCGTCCCGCCCGCAAACACCTTGGCGACGAAGGTGCCGCCCTTGCGCAGATTCTCCACCGCGAACCAGGCCGCAGCTTCCACCAGCCCCATGGTGCGCAGGTGATCGGTCGCGGCATGGCCGACCGTATTGGCCGCCATGTCGGAAATGATCAGGTCCGGCGCGTCGCCCAGCGCATCGCGCAGCATCTGCGGCGCCTTGTCGTCCATGAAATCCATTTCGAACAGGGTCACGCCCGCGATCGGATCGACCGGCAGCAGGTCAATCCCCACCACCGCCGCTTTCGGGGCCATCTTGCGCACCACCTGCGCCCAGCCGCCCGGCGCTACCCCTAAGTCCACGACCGCCTTCGATCCCTTCACGAAATGGAATTTCTCGTCCAGTTCGATCAGCTTGAAGGCGGCGCGGCTGCGCCACCCTTCCGCCTTCGCCTTGCGGACATAGGGATCGTTCAGATGCCGCTCCAGCCAGCGCACCGACTGCGCCGTGCGGCCCTTGGCGGTCTTGACCCGCACCTTGCCGACACCAGACCCTCTCACATCTCTCTCCCGTCGCGGTCCATCAGGCCGCGCAATATGCCTTCGCGAATCCCCCGGTCGGCCACGCCCAGTCGCGCGGCCGGCCAGATATCGAGGATCGATTCCAATATGGCGCAGCCCGCCACCACCAGATCGGCGCGCTCGGTGCCGATGCAGGGCAGCTTCTGCCGCTCGGCCAGCGCCATGGTCGACAGCCGCTCCGAGATGGCGCGCATCGATTCGCATGGCACGATCAGCCCGTCGATCGCCTGCCGATCGTAGCGCGGCAGGTTTAGGTGCAGGCTGGCCAGCGTCGTCACCGTGCCGGACGTGCCGAGCAGCCGGATATCCTCCGCCCCCTGCGGCAGGCGCCGGGCGAGCGGCGAGAAAGCCTCGCTGACCCGCGCGCGCATCCGGTCATAGGCCGCCAGCCGTTCCGCCTTGTCGCCATGGTCGAACGCCTCGCTCTCGGTCAGCGACACGACGCCCCAGGGTGCGCTGACCCAGTCGACGATCCTCGGCGCGCCCGTCGTTCCGTGCGAATCGACCAGCACCAGTTCGGTCGATCCTCCGCCAATATCGAAGATCAGCGCTGGTCCGTCGCCCGGCTCCAGCAACGCATGGCACCCCAGCACCGCCAGCCGCGCTTCTTCCTGCGCGCTGATGATGTCGAGCGCGATGCCGGTTTCGCGATAGACCCGCTGGATGAACTCCGCCCCGTTCGACGCCCGGCGGCAGGCTTCGGTCGCGACCGATCGTGCCAGCGTGACGTGGCGGCGACGCAATTTGTCGGCGCACACGGACAGCGCCGCGATCGCGCGATCGATCGCCGCATCGCTGATCCGACCGGAAGACGCCAGTCCCTCGCCGAGCCGGACGATCCGCGAAAAGGCGTCGATGACGATGAAGCCGTCGGCGGACGGCTTGGCGATCAGCAGGCGACAATTATTCGTGCCCAGGTCGATCGCGGCATAGGATCGACGCTCACGCGCGCCATGGGGCGGAAAGCCCCGTTGCGTTGACGGGGGCGGAATGGCCGCAGCCTTGCTCCCATCGCCCGGACCGGAACGGGCGCGCTTGCCCGCATAACGGCCGGCCGGGCCGGAACTCTGCGGCGATGGGCGGCTCTGCTGCACCATGCCGTAACTCGCTTCTACATTCGCCAGCCGCCAAAGGGCGACCGGAACTTGCCCCCATGCTTAAGCAGATATGACGCATCGCGCAAGGCGCGGCCGGCATCACCGCCAGCGCAAGACTTAAGAATGATTAAGGATACGTCTTGCACGTCCTGCGAAGGCAGGGTTCGTTTCGGATCAGCAAAGAACAAGATCGCTCGATCGACGTCATCGCCTTTAGGACAAAACAGACATGCTGTGACGTTTTGGATACATGACGCAAGTTTTCATGATTGTACGATTGTCTTGGGCAATACAGTTGATTAGCCTCCCATTCGGTCTTTGGGGAGTTTATATCATGCACATTCGCAAGAATGGTGCGGGCCTGTTGGCGCGCGTCGGTCGTCCCGCACTGCTGGCATCCGCTGCCATAGCCGCGCTTGCCGTCGCGCCCGTGGCGCAGGCCGTCGTGCCGACCGACGACAAGAGTCCCAGCGACATCATCGACGGCAGCGACGTCAACGGCGTAGGCATCATGTATCGCGACGACGGTTTCGTCTGCACCGGCACGCTGATCAACCCGCGCACGGTCATCTTCGCCGCGCATTGCGTCAACGACCTGACGTCCGCCGACTACAGCACCGTCAACGGCGGCGTGCCCGTCGCCTTCGCCTTCCAGAACAATGCACGGCCCGGCCTCATCGACTGGATTTCGAACAATTACCGCACGAATACGGCGCTCAGCGTCTATAACGTCAACAACATCGCCTATAATCCGGAATCGCTCGATCCGCCGGCGCTCAGCTTCCTCTATGGCGACGTTGCGATGGCGACGCTCGACACGCCCGCATCCGACGTACCGACCTGGGCGGTGCTTTTTTCCGCGCTGCCCGCCCCGTCGTCGATCAGCGAAACGAGCGGCACCGGCTATCATGTGACGATCACCGGCTATGGCCGCAGCGGCAGCGGAAGCACCGGCAACAGCTATGGCATCGACTTCCGTCGCAAGACGGCCGAGAATTTCCTGGGCATGCTGGGCTCGCTCGACGATGTCGACAGCTTCCTCTTCGGCGAAGCCGGCGGCTATACGCAGAATCTCTACCACACCGATTTCGACGATCCGACGCGGGAAAACCCCTTCGACTTCAACCTGTTCAAGGATGACGCCCTGCCCAACGAAGGCAGCACCGCGGGCGGCGATTCGGGCGGCCCCCTGATTCTGGACCAGGCGTTCGATGAAAAGACCGTGATCGGCGTCCTGTCGGGCGGCAGCCGTTACTTCCTCGAACAACCGGCCAGTTCCTATGGCGGCTCGTCCTTCTATCAGCCGCTCTATCTTTTCTGGGACTGGATCGCGCAGAACAACCCCTATCGCTATGCCACCGCCAAGGCCGGCGACGGCAAATGGAGCGACGCCGAACATTGGGTGACCGCGCTCGATCCCAATTATCGCATCATCGACAGCACCGGCAAGCTGGTGAACGGCGTGCCCACCACGCCGGGCGCCGGCGCCTTTGGGCAGGACGATACGCAGAAGTTCGGCCAGCTCTGCTATACGCCCGACGGCATCTGCTATGATGTCGGCACCGGCGAGCTGACCGTGGACGGCGTGCCCGTCACGGAGGACGGCGCGGCCCCTGCCACCTCGTCCACCGGCGCACGGACGGTTTCCAACAACAAGGGCAAGGTGGAAATCGCCGAGCGCAGCCCTGATGGCGAAAGCGTCACGCTTGCCGGCGGCGCCATTCACGAGGCGCAGGCCGAAGGCGATGTGGAAGCCGCCATTCTGCCCAGCCCCACTTTGGCCAACGGCCTGCCCGGCGCGACCGGCTTCGTGCCCGACAATATCGATCCGCAGGCGTCGGCAGGCGTGGTCGGCCGCTATTATGACGTGACGCTGAGCGCCGCCGGCAAGACCACGCTGGACATCGACGCCACCGTGGACCGCTTCACCATTTCTGGCACGGGCGCGACACTGGACGTCACCGCGGACGGATCGCTGACCAGCCTGATGGACATTTCCCATCTCGCCGGCGTGGTGAACGTCGATGGCACGGTCGAAACCCCTGGCGACTATTTCCTGATGACCGGCCTGCTGTCGGGCACCGGCACCGTGCGCGCGCCCTATTTCACCAACATATTGGGCGTGGTGGCGCCGGGCGGCATCGGCAAGATCGGCACGCTGACCGTCGAGGGCAATGCGCTGCTCACCTCGGGCAGCACGCTGCATATCGACCTGGGCGCCAATGGCGTGTCTGACGTGCTGGCGGTCAAGGCCACGCAATTCGTCGCGGATGACGGCGACGGCGAAGTCGAAACCCCGCCCACCGGCAGCGAAGGCGATGGCGGCGGTAGCACCGCAGAGCAGCGCACCGGCGCCGCCATCACCGCGGCGCAGGCCGACGGCGACGTGTCGCTGCTCGCGGCCGGCGATCCGATCGACGGCATCGCCGCGGTCGGCGGTCAGGTGGTCTTCGGCGCGACCGCCGGCACCAAGATCCGCTATGGCAACCAATATACGTTCGTGACGGCGGAAGGCGGCATCGACGGCACCTTCACTGCCCCGGCACAGCTGTCGGCGGTACTCAAGCCCGTGCTGATCTATGGCGACAACAGCGTCAGCGTCCGGATCGACGCCGGTCTCTATGCCGCCGTGGTCAACCCGGCTGCCCAGAACCAGACCAGCTTCGCCCAGCTGCTCGACCAGAACCGGTCGCTCTACGCCAATTACGCCGCCCTTTATGGCGAGGCGGACCTGCTGAGCGTCGCCGGCGTGCAGGCGACGTTCGAGGCGATGGCGCCACGCACCGAAGCGCTCAAGACGTCGATGGCCGAGGTGCTCAACGACAATATGGCGCGCTTCTATCGCGATCGCCTGACCAAGCTGGACGCCGGATCGATGGGCGGCACGCTGACCATGACCGGCCAGCCGATCCAGCTCGCCTCCGCCAGCCTCAACAATATCGATCTGGGCATGGACCAGGGCGGCGGCGACGACACGACGACCCGCGAAGGCGTGCTGCCCGACGATATGAGCGCGTTTCTGGCGGGCGGCTATCTCGACGGCAAGAGCGCGCCGATGCGCACCGCCGTGCCGCTCGGTCGTGACCAGTTCGATGGCTGGTATGCGGCGGCGGGCGTCGAAAAGGCGTTCGGCGACAATGGCGTCATCGGCCTGGCTGCGTCCTTCAGCGAACTGAAGGGCAATACCGGCGACAATGACTGGGCGCGCGCGCGCCTCTATCAGGGCACCGTTTACGGCGCCTTCGACCTCTCCGGCGTCAAGCTGGACGCGGTCGGCAGCGCCGGCACGCTTGCCACCCGCTCGCGCCGCGCCTTCGCCGTCGGCGTCACGCCCTACACCCTCTATGGGAGCGATCAGGAACTCGCGCTGTCGGGCGAACTGGGCCTCAGCAAGGCGCTGGGCGGCGACGCCTTCAGCATCGTGCCGCGCGCCTCGATCCGCGGCGCCTATATCAGCTCGGGCAACCTGGCCGAATATGGCGGCGACGCCGCGCTGGTGATCAAGCGTCACGCCATCCGCAGCGCGCAGGGTCGCCTGGGCGCTACGGTCAAGGCCAACACCGGCGGCTTCAAACCCTATGTCACCGCCAACTTCGTCCATGAATTCAACGACCAGCCGGCCTATTTCCTGGCCAATCTGGTCGGCGGCACCGGCAGTCTGGCGCCCTTCGCGCTCGGCGGTTCGGATCGCAACTGGGGCGAGGCGGGCGGCGGCCTGACGGTCACCACGGGCAATGTCGATCTCAGCCTGTCGGCCGACACCACCCTGTGGCGCAAGGACGTGAAATATCAGAGCTATCGCGCCAGCGTGAAGTTCCGCTTCTGATTTCCGGCTCCCAGCCGAAAGGAAAGGGCCGCCCGATGGGGCGGCCCTTTTCGTTGGTGTCGGGATTGGATAGGATTACGCACTTCCGTTCGCTTCGAGCCTGGTCAAGGATCGGGTGGCCCGCCTTTCTCGCTTCTCGACACGCTCGAAAACGGGCGGAGGCGGCTTAACGGCTACCCACCCCCTCTCTCACTGCGTATACAGCTTCACCAGCCGATAGAGAAATGCCCGCCCGTCCAGCAGCGACTTGACGCGGATGCGCTCGTTCAGGCCATGGACGCCCTGCCCGTCCGGGTCGGCGAACATGCCCGACACGCCATAGGTGGGAATCCCCGCCGCATTGGTGAAGCGCCCGTCGGTTGCCCCGGTGGCGAGGCGCGGGATCACCGGCACGCCGGGCCACATCTCCTTGGTCAGCGTTTCGATCGGCCCCATGATCTGTGGCGTCAGTTCCGGCGCGGAGGATTTGGGCTGCGGTGGATCGGCCAGCGTCACCTTCACCTTCGGATCGGCGGCGACCTCGCCCAATCGCGCCAGCACCGACTCCACGCTCTCGCCGGGAATGATGCGGCAATTGACGTTCGCAGTCACCGATTGCGGCTGGGCATTGGGCGCATGGCCGCCGGAAATCAGCGTCGGGATGCAGGTGGTGCGCAGCGTCGCGTTCCAGCTCGCGCTCTCGGCCGACACTGCGGCATAGTCGGCCTCGGTCGCCTTGCCCGCGCCGATCGCCGCCATCGCGCTCGACACCTTCGCCGGGTAGAGCGGCGCCGACGCACCGAAATAGGCCTTGGCCGCCGGGGTCAGGTTCACCGGGAAATCATAGTCGTTGATCCGCGCCAGCGCCGCCGCCATCCAGCCGATCGCATTGACATGCGGCGTCTGGCGCGAGCTGTGGCCGCCCGGCGCGGTCGCGGTTAAGGTGAAGTCCTGATAGACTTTCTCGCCCGCCTGCACGCCCTGGCTCACCGGCTTGCCGCTCTCGTCCAGCGACCCGCCGCCTCCCTCGTTCAGCGCCCATCCGGCCTTGAGCGCATCGGGCTTGGTCTTGAGCAGATATTCGACCCCGTTGAGCGCCTTCTCCGTCTCCTCGCCGCAGGTCAGTGCCAGCTTGATCGTGCGCTTTGGCTTATAGCCTTCCGTCTTGTAGCGGATCATCTGGTCGGTGAAGGCCGCCGCCATGGCCTTGTCGTCGGACGTACCCCGGCCATAGAAATAGCCGCCCTCCTCGATCAGGCTGAACGGATCGCGCACCCAGTCGGCGCGCTTGGCCGCAACCACATCGATATGGGCGAGCAGCAGCACGGCCGGCAGCTTGGCGTTGCTTCCGCGCAGGATCGCGGTCAGATTGCCTTCCTTCGGATGCGCCGGATCGACGATGATCGCCACGTCGCCGTCGGCATAGCCGGCCGCTTTCAGCCGCGCGCCCATCCGTTCGGCCGCCAGCGTGCAACTGCCGTCGGGCCAGCTCGAATCGGTTTCGACCAGTTCCTTGTAAAGACCCCGGAAAGCGGGCTCGTCCCCGCGCGCCTGCGCATCCGGGGTCGCGGCATGGGCGCTGGTGGTGACGAGAAGCGCCGCGATCAGCGCGGCGGCGGGACGGTGAAATGCCATGGAAAAGCCCCTTGGATGGAAGAGGCGACCAGCTTGGCGGAGCGGCGGGATGAGGGCAAGACTTCCGGCACGACCTGTTCCCGCGCAGGCGGCAACATGCCACGCTTCACAAGGGCAGCAGCGCCGCCACGATCTGCCGCTCCTCGGCGCGCAGCACGCCCCAGGCGCGGGCGGCGGCGCGGCTGTCCATCGCCTCCACGCCGATCCCCAGCGCCTCGACCGCGCGGACAAAGGCGCGGGGCGGCTGGCGCAGCGCCGCGCCGGTGCCCAGCAGCAGGAATTCAGGCTTCGGCTCGGTATCGAACAGGTCGCCCAGCGACGCTACCGTCAGCCCATCCACGCCCGGCGCATCGGCCCAGGCCAGCGCCCGCACCGGGCTGAGCAGCAAGCCGTCGGGAAACACATCGTCGCGCACCCGAAAGCCGCGGCCCTGAAAGCCGGTGACGATCGGTCCCTGACCGTCATCGTCCCGGCGGACCTTTATCCCGACATCGCTCAGGGCTTCGCCCCATCGTCGCGCGGACCTACACGCTCGGCGGTGCCGGCATAGTCGCCCTTCCGGGTCGCCTTCTTCTCCGACGTCTGCGGAGTCAGACCCAGCGAGATCAGCAGCGAAGACGACACATAGACCGACGAATAGGTGCCCACGATGATGCCCAGCATCATGGCGGCGGTGAAGCCGCGCAGCACATGGCCGCCCAGCAGCAGCAGCGCGCCCAGCGCCAGCAGGATGGTGACGGACGTCATCACCGTGCGCGGCAGCGTCTCGTTGACGGACAGGTCGATCAGCGCCTTCATGTCCATCTTGCGATATTTGCGCATATTTTCGCGGATACGATCGTCGATCACCATCTTGTCGTTGATCGAATAGCCCACGATCGTCAGCACCGCCGCGATGATGTTGAGGTCGAATTCGAGCTGGGTAATGGCGAAAAAGCCCAGCGTCATCAGCACGTCATGGACGATCGCGACGAAGGTCGAGACGCCGAACTGCCATTCGTAGCGGAACCAGCTGAACACCGCGATGCCCAGGATCGCCAGCACGACCGCCAGCACGCCATTCTGGATCAGTTCGCCCGACACCTTGCCCGACACCGTGTCGTAGCGGGAAAAGGTGACGCCGGGGAATTGCGCCGTCATCGCCTTGCGGGTCTTTTCAACGACCGCGTTCGCCGCGCCGGCCCCGCCCTGTTCGGGCAGCGGCAGGCGGATCTGCACGGTATTGGCGTCGCCGAACTGCTGGAGCGAGCTTTCGCCCACGCCCAGACGGCCGATGGTCGAGCGCACCTTGTCGGTATCCACCGCCTGCGGGAATTTCGCCTCGATCATCAGGCCGCCGACGAAGTCGACGCCCAGATTGAGGCCCTTGTGCGCGGTCGCGCCCACGGCCAGCACGGTCAGCAGCGCGGTCAGGGCGAAGGCCCATTTGCGGATCGCAACGAAGCCGATATTGGTGTTGTCGGGGACGAGCTTGAGAAGTTTCATGGGTGTGTCCTCCCGCCCCTCTTAAATGTGAATGTCGGTCGGACGGGTGCGGCGCACCCAGTTCGCGACCACCATGCGGGTGAACGTGACGGCGGTGAACACGCTGGTCGCGATGCCGATCAGCAGCACGATGGCGAAGCCCTTGACCGGCCCGGACCCCAGCGCGAGCATGATGCCGCCGGCGATGGCGTGGGTCACGTTCGCTTCGAAGATCGTGCGGCTGGCTTCCTTATAGCCATGCTCGATCGCCGCCACGACATTACGCCCCCGTCGCCGCTCTTCGCGGATGCGTTCGTAGATCAGCACGTTGGCGTCCACCGCCGTACCGATGGTCAGTACGAAACCAGCGATGCCGGGCAGCGTCAGCGTCGCGCCCAATATGCCCATGACGCCCAGGATGACCAGCACGTTGATCGCGACGGCCAGGTTCGCATACATGCCGAAGCGGCCATAGCTGACGAACATGAAGACCGCGACCGCGACCACCGCGACCACCGATGCGATCAGGCCCGCCCGGATCGAATCCGCGCCCAGCCCTGGCCCCACGGTGCGCTCTTCCACCACGACGAAGTTCACCGGCAGCTTGCCCGATCGCAGCGCGATGGCGAGCTGGTTGGCGCTTTCGACGGTGAAGCTGCCGCTGACCTGCGCGCTGCCGCCCAGGATCGGTTCGTTGATGTTCGGCGCCGACAGTACCTTGCCGTCCAGGATGATGGCGAAGGGGCGGTTGACATTCTGCGACGTCACTTGCCCGAACTTGCGGCCACCCGAACTGTTGAACCGGATGTTGACGATCGCCTGGTTGCTCTGGTCATAACCCTGCGTCGCGTCGGTCAGATCCTCGCCCGACACCATTACCTGGCGCTTGACCGCAATCAGGGGAACGCCCTTGGCGGAGACGCCGATGTACGGCGTGCGAGGATCGGAAATTGCCCCCGGATATTCCAGCACTTCGCTGCCAACCGGCGCACGACCTTCGCCCACTTCTGACGAACTGGCGGTCGTGTCGACCAGCTTGAATTCCAGCTTGGCGGTCTGGCCCAGCAGGGCCTTCAAGGCCTTGGGATCTTGCAGCCCCGGCACCTGCACGACGATACGATTGTCGCCCTGCTGCTGGATGGTCGGCTCGCGCGTGCCCATTTCGTCGATGCGGCGGCGGATGACTTCGGTCGATACCTCCATCGCGCTCTTGACCGCGTTCTTGATGCCCGCTTCGGTCGGCGTGATGACGATGGTGGAGCTGTTGACCACCTCGACATTGAAATCGCGCTGGCCGGTCAGGCCCGCCCCCTGCGTCAGCGGGCGGATGCGCTCGACCGCGGCATCGACCTGCGACGGGTCACGCACCATGAAGCTGAGCTTGCCGTCGCGGGCCGAAATATCGCCGATCGCGATCCTGGGATCGCCGCGGCGCAATTCGGTGCGGACCTGCTCTTCCATGTTGGTAAGGCGCTGCTTGGCGACATCCTGCGTCGATGCTTCGAGCAGCAGATGGCTGCCGCCCGACAGGTCGAGGCCCAGATTGACGCGCGTCTGCATGAAGCGCGGCAGGTGCGCGACGGTCGCGTCGGGCAGGAAGCTGGGAATGGCGCACAGCACGCCGATCGCCAGAGGCAGGATGATCGCGAAGATCGCCCAGCGCGAGAAGTTCAGCATGAAGGCGCTCAGTCGTTCGCGGGCTTGGCGGCGGTCGGATCGATCACCTCGGTCAGGGTCGACTTGACCGCCTTGACCTTCAGGCCCGGCGCCAGTTCGATATCGGCGTAAATCTCGTCCACGCGCGCTACCTTGCCGACCAGGCCGCCGCCGGTGATGACCTGATCGCCCTTCTTCACGGCGTCGATCTTCGCCTTATGCTCCTTCATCTTCTTTTGCTGCGGACGGATCAGCAGGAAATAGAAGACGACGAAGATCAGGACCAGCGGCGCCATCTGCACCAGGATTCCGGCGCCGGAGGCTTGCCCGCCCGCGGTCTGGGCAAAGGCTGGGGTAATGAACATGGGTGGGACTGCCTTGTATCTGTCGGTCGCGCACGCCCAGTCGGCGTCCACGGATCAAGGGCGGGCGGCTAACACAGATGGGGGGATAGAGGCAATATGATTAGGGATTCGGACGGCCGGTGGAAAGAGATGCGATTGAGCGCTTGCAACTTCCCATTTGTGCTTATATTGGGCGCCCTCCGGTCGGGACGTAGCGCAGCCTGGTAGCGCATCACACTGGGGGTGTGGGGGTCGGAGGTTCGAATCCTCTCGTCCCGACCAATATTTCAATGACTTAGCCAATATTTTTACCCCGCCGGGGGCCACCAAATTCGCTCTGGTGGTGCGCTGGTGGTGCAAACTTAATTTTGGCGATTGCCACGCAGTGCATCTCAACGCCTCGACATCGCACTCGCCCGGCACCCTTCCGATTGAAGATTCGCCTCACTCTGCTTATGCCAGCCGATAGATGCGAGAGCAGTTGCTTCTTCGCCCCCCCGAGTTCGTCAAAATTCGGGATGGCTATATTGCGTTTCTGAAACGACCAGCAGGAACGGCCTTGACCGCCATCATCCCGACAAGTGTGCTCGGCGCGATGGCATCGGCGGCGAAGCACGGACGCAAACGTCGCAACGGGCTCCACTTAGCGCAATTGGCCTCGGTAGTCGTCGTATTGCTAGCTGTGGTCCTGATCGCTGCTCAGGATCGGATCGCACACGGCGGCGGTTTGGTCCTCCTTTTTGCTGGAGGCTGCACCTTCATATGGGCGCGCAAACGCGCCAAGGTGCGCGATGAACCGGAAATCGAGGAAATCCTCACCGAGCCGGATGAAACGCTGGCGCGTAATCTGCGGGCACTTGACGACTTTCGAAAACAGATCGCCAGCGGCGACATCCCATGCGTCGAGCGACTTCCCGATGGGAACCTTAAGCCCGTTACGAAGAGCGCCCTTCGCGCATTTCTTGCCGATCATGGCACGCTTCTCATTGTCAGCCGGGATCAAAACCTTTGGCAATGCATCCCGCACCGTCCAATTCCCATGAGCGAATTGCTGGTCAAGCTGGGCGGTCGCGTTGCCCCTGCCCTCGTCACCTCCAGAACATTGCTCGACACCGCCGACCGCGACTTATTTGACCGCCGCATAAAGTGGCTTCTTGCCCATTCCGAAGCAGACCCACGTGCAAACTCCTTCCGCGAGGCGATCCAGATCATCATAGCTTTGCGACGCCCCGAACTCGACGGACTGACGTTCGAACGAAAGAAGGAAATCCTTGGCAAAGAGAGGATTAGCGATAGCCGGATGGAGAAAATCCATGCTGGCGTCTATCCAGCCTTCAACAATTATCTGCGCCAATTGCCCATGCATGAATTCCCGTGAATGCGGAACTGAATAGCGTCCAGCGCCTCCCAAAGCCACGTCCTGCGCTCCAACCAGTGGAAAGGACGCCTTCATGCCCCCTGATCGCAACCAACTTCTGACTGTCGTGGACGTGCTCAACGTCACCGGCTTCAAATCTCGGACCACCCTCTATCGCCGCGCCCGCAACGGCAGCTTTCCCAGTCCCTGCCACATTGGCTCTGGCAAAATTCGATGGCGATCCGGCGATGTCGAGGATTGGCTGAACAGCCTTCAGCCCCGCCGCTACTGAACTGAACCGCAGACGCTTCCCGGCTCCGGCCTGATGGCGGGGGCGGGCCCGTCGCGTCTGCATCCCCCAACCCGAACACCCCAAACAATCGTGGTTTCACGAAAGGATGCCCCATGCCTTCCATCCGCAACAGCATCGATCGGCTGGCCGCCTGGCTGGCTGGCCGGTCCCATGTCACGCTGCGCTTCACGGTCCATCAGCGGCTTGCGCCCATCGTCGAGCCGCTGATCGAGCGGCTGCTGCTCTTCGATGACGATGGCGAGACCTACCGCTGTTCGATCAGCCACTGGACCCTCAACGAACGCGCTGTCCTGCACACCCACCGGGGCGTCGTATCGACGCTGCGGGTGGATGGTCCCCTGCAGGATGCAGGCAGAACCTGTCTCCCGCTGGGCGGACTTATCGAAGCCCCGCATGTCACCGCGCATCTCGATCCCATCGCGGCAAGGCAGCTCGACAACCTGTTGCAGGATGCCATCGACGAAGTGATCCAGAATTGGATCATCGAACACGGCCTTTACGACCAACCCCGTCAGCGCCGGGAGATCGACCGCCGCAGGGCCGACCGCGAAGCCAAGCGGATCATCGCCGCCTGGGTGTCCGATGCCACCGCTGACGCTTCGGGAGAAGCCTGCCGGGAAGGATCGGACCATGCCTGATCCGGTCGCCCAAAGGGCAAGGTTGCTGGGCTGCGATGCTACGCATCGAGCCGACAATTCAGATACACACCTCACGCACGGGTGCATCCAGCATTTCTGCGGGTTTGACGCGATGCGGATAGCATCCCGTCAAACGGGAGGACACGGGAACGGCGCAATTGCGCCGTTCCTCGCGATGGCGAATAGCATCTCGGCTGGAGCGGTGCGATGAGCGCCCGCGCCCAGACCGTGCGGCTCTCTCCGGCCCAGCACCGCACCCTTGCCGGCTTTGCCAGACAACGCGGCCTCAGCGAATATGCCATGCTCGCCCGCGTCGTGGACACGGGGCTGGCCGCCCTCGCTCAGGGGGCAAGCAGCGCGATCGACGCCCGCGAGATCGTCACCGAACTGGCATCGGTCGGTACGCGCATCGTGGATGTGGAGCGGATGCTGGACCGCGCGTTGTTCACCGCCTGCGCTGCCTATTGCTACGCCCGCAGCGCCGCTAGTGGCGCGCGCAAGAGCGACGCGATCCTCACCGAGGAGATCACCGCCGCCTACAATCGCCAGCGGAGCCTCGCGCGGGAGAACCGGCCATGACCCGCCCCGACGATCGCCGCAACCATGCCGATGCCCTGCGCAAGCATCATCTCAGCACGCAGGGCGCGCGGCTCAAGCGGCAAGCCCTGGTCATGCTCGCCTCCGTTGCTCTCGGCGGACTGACACTGCCCAACATGATGCTAGGCCGCGACGCGATGCTCGCCACCGGCACCTACTACTGGGCGAGGACCAAGCTCTGGGCCGTTTCCGGCTGGGAGGCGGACACAGGGATCGACGTTCACTATCCCGACCATATCGAACAAGGCCGATCGGCGCGCCAGATCATCGCCCATCCCTATTTCCGGCGGCGCGTCGATCTTGTCTGGTCCTATGGAAAGTGGGGCAGTGTGCTGGGCTTCGGCACCTGGCTTGTGGGCCTGATCGCCTTTCGCGGCGCGATGGCGCGGCGACGCGAGCGCCTTCTGGCCGATCGCTGGATCGGCGGAACGCAAGTGGTGGACGAGAAGCAGCTTGCCAGGCTGACCGGGAAGGAGGCTGACGCACGCCCCCTGTCGATCGGCAAGGTGCTGATCCCCGCCCGTCTGGAAACCCGCCACATGGCGATGATCGGCACCACCGGCAGCGGCAAGACCACCGCCCTGCGGCAATTGCTCGACGGCATCGAGGCGCGGGGCGAAGCCGCGCTGGTCTACGACACCAGCGGCGAGTTCATTGCGCACTATTATGATCCGTCGCGCGGCGACGTGATCCTCAATCCGTTTGACGCCCGCTGCGCCTTCTGGTCGCCCTTCGCCGAGATCGCCCATCCGGCCGATGCCGACCGCATCGCCCACCAGCTCATCACCGAGACCGGGCAACATGACAGCGACGTGTGGCTCGATACCAGCCGTATCCTTGTCGCCAACATGATCCGGGCCTTGTGGCAGGAGAACAGGCGCACCCTGCCCGACCTGCTCCATGCCCTGAAGAACCGCCCCAAGGACGACCTCAAGGAATGGCTCGCCACCAGTTCATCGGCCCGCACCTTTGCCGACGATGCCGACCGGGCCACGGGCAGCGTGCTGTTCATGCTGGCGAAGGCAGCGGACCTGATCCAGTTCCTGCGCGCTGAGGACGGCAAGGCGGGGCCCTTTGCCTTCCGCAGCTTCATTGAAGCGCTGGACCGGCATCCCGGCGCGCGGCCGTGGATATTCGTGCCGAGGAAGGAGGACTATTTCGAGGCCTCGAAACCATTGCTCGCCTGCTGGCTGGAATGCGCGGCCAGCGCCGTGCTGGGCCTACGCCCTTCCGAGGAGCGGCGCATCTGGTTCGTGCTGGACGAACTGGCCGACCTGCCCCGTGTCGACAATCTGGCGCGGCTGCTGCCCGAGGGCCGCAAGTTCGGCGCTGCGGTCGTGCTGACCTTCCAGGCGCTGGGGCAGATGCATCACCGTTATGGGCCGCAGATCGCCGAATCCATGCTGGGCT
>NZ_JAIQXR010000023.1:0-77160 GCF_020166615.1 Sphingobium sp. 3R8
TTGTCGCCATTCAAAGACAGATAGGCTTTCGGCATTTCTTCCAGCCGCCCAACCCCTTCCAATGTAGGATAATGTCTGATCTATCCTGATGGATGAAGCAGCGTTTCGCCTCATTCAGACCCGCCCGGACCGTTGATGCGTTCCTGTCGCGTCGGCGGCGCATAACCGTCGTGCGCCTGTCGCGCCGCTGTCGCCCATGCGGCGCGTCACAGACGCTTCGCAGGGGCGTCGGAAGCGCTTCGCGAGCGCGTCCGGCCTCTTTCACCCGACGACACTGTATACTTTGCCTCGCCGCGTCCATGGCGCGCCACGCTTCACACCGCCGGCATCTCGGCGGCGGTGAACAGGCTCACGGCCTGCGCCAGCTTGGCGATGGTTCGTCCCTCCACCTCGGCGGTGAAACGCGGCACGGGAATCGCCAGGGCAAAGGCGCCGACCGCCACATCGTCCACCATCACCGCCATGCCAAGGCCGCAGATGCCCGGCGTATATTCCTCGCGAGTGCGGCCGATGCCGGTGGCGCGGATCTCCGCCAGTTCCGCGCGCAACTGCGCTTCATCGGTAATGCTGCTGGGGGTGAAGCTCTCCAGCCGCGCCTGTGCGAAATAGCCGTCCAGTTCGGCATCGGCCATGGTGGCGAGCAGCGCCTTGCCCGCGGCCAGGCAATGGAGCGGGCTGCGCGTGCCCACGCTGATCGAATAGCGGAGCGACTGTTCCGCCGTCTCGGTCACGATCGCCTCCAGATGCCAGCCGTCGCGGATGAAGAAGGACGCCGTCTCGTTCATCTGCAACCGCAGCGACTTGACCAGCGGCCGGACCTTGTCGGCCAGCGACATGGCGATGCGCGGCGACGCCAGCCGTTCCAGCGCTGGCCCCGGCAGATAGCGCCGCCCTTCGCGGGTCAGATAGTGGCGCTCCGCCAGCGTCGCGAGCAGGTAGGACAGGCTGCTGACCGGGATCGCCAGCCCGGCGGCGATCTCCTGCGCCACCACCCCGGCCGGGCGCGCCACGACATATTCGATGATGTCGATGGTGCGCATCGCCGATTTGACGGTGGACGGCGTGGTGCCATTCATGAGCCAGCGAACCCCTGTTTAAAACGTAAGACTGCCCCGCCTTTCGGCAAAGCGCCAGCCCGCCTCTATGCGCACGAAACGGTCGTGAAAGGAACCGACTTTCGGCGCGCCCTCGCCTGTGAACAACAGCATTGCGCTTTCCCCCGTCGCTTCGCTGTCGCTCAGGACGTCGATGACGACATTGGAGCAGGCATGCCGCGTCGTCCGCGCCGGCCGGGCGAGGAAAGCGGCGAGGATCGCGTCGCGCCCCTCCGTCCACTCGTCCGGCGCAGTCGGGCGCGCCATGCGGCCATCGGGCGCATAGAGCGCCGCGACATCCGCCCAGCGCCCCGCGTCATTCAGATTGGCGTAGAGCGCAACCAGACGGGCGCAATCCTGTTCGATTCCGCGGCGCTGCTCTTCCGTCACTGCCGACCTCACAGGCGCGCGTCCGCCAGGTCCGCGCCGGCGCGTAGCGACCGCAGCTTCTTCCAGGTCACCGCCGGATCGATCTTGCCATATCCGGCGAAGGTGCCGAAGCCGCAATCGGTGCTGGCGATCACCCGGTCCTTGCCGACAATCCCGGCGAAACGCGCGATCCGCTGGGCGATCAGTTCGGGATGTTCCACATAGTTGGAGCAGGTATCGATCAGGCCGGGGGCGAGGATCTTGTCGCCCGGCACTTTGGCGTCGCGCCACACCGTCCATTCATGCTCGTGGCATGGATTGGCGCCCTCGAACAGCACGGTCGCGGGACGGGCGGCCAATATGATGTCGATCACCTTCTCCAGCGGAATGTCGTGATCGTGCGGCCCTTCATAATTGCCCCAGCAGATATGCATCCGCATCCGGTCCGCGGGGATATTGGCGGTCGCGGCATTCAGTGCTTCGACATTGGCGGCGGCGATCCTGATGAACTCCTCGTCGCTCGCATCCTGATAGCCGGTGTGGCGCGACATGGCGAGGTCGGGGCAATCGAGCTGCAGGTCGAATCCCGCCGCGACGATCGTCTCATATTCCTCGCGCATCGCATCGACCAGATCGGCCAGATAGGCTTCGTGGCTGGGATAATGGCGGTTGACCTGGAAAGCGGTGATGAGGCCGGGGGACGCGGCGTTCATGAAGGCGCGGGTGCCGGCATGACCGGCCAGCGCCGTCTTGAACCGGCGGATGTCGTCGTGCAGCGGCGCCAGCGTCACCAGCCGGACCGGTCCGATGCAGGAGGCGCGGGTAAATTCCTGGCTCCCCATGATCGCCGCCAGCTTCTGCCGCAGTTCCGGCAGCGGAGCGAGGTCGGCCGCGACCTTGCGATCGATATGCCCGCCAAAGCCCGACAATCGCTCGATCATATAGGTGGAATAGCCGACCTTGCCCAGTTCGCCGTCGCTGACGATGGACACGCCCGCGCCGACCTGCGCCGCGACCGCGTCCGTCACCGCCTGCTGGACTGTCGTGTCGAACGAAGCGGCATCATAGGGCTCGCCCTTGTCGCGGGCCAGCAGCAGCGGGGTCAGCGCGTCGCCGCGCGGCAGGCTGCCGACATGGGTGGTGGCTATGGACATGCATCTCTCTCCCTCGAATGGCAGATAGGTGCCATAAATTCACGAATATGGATATATCATAAATGTGAAGCGCCCTGCGAAAGGGATGGTGCGGCATCTGGACAATCGCGCCGCCATGCCTATATACCGATCGGTATGAAAATGGCAGCCGAACCCGTAACGAGAGGACGCCCCAGGGAATTCGATCCCGAGGAAGCCCTGTCGGCTGCGCTCCAGGTCTTCTGGACCCGCGGCTATGAAGGCGCGTCGCTGGCCGAACTGACCGAGGCGATGGGCATTACCAAGCCCAGCCTATACGCCTGTTTCGGCAACAAGGAAGCGCTGTTTCACAAGGCGCTCGACCTCTATGAGCGCGACAAGCTCTGCTATATGCGCTCCGCTCTCGATGCCCCCACCGCGCGCGGTGTCGCCGAACGTCTGTTGCGCGGCACCCTGCAAATCCAGACCGGCGGCAATGATCCGCGCGCCTGCCTCGGCGTCATCAGCATGGTCGCCTGCACCACCCAGGCCGAATCGATCAAGACCGATGTGATCGCGCGCCGCGCCTCGTCGGACAAGGCGCTGGTCGAACGGCTGGAGCGCGCCAGGGCGGAAGGCGATCTGCCCGCCGCGATCGAACCGGCCGCGATCGCCACCTATCTGACCGCCGTCATCCAGGGCATGGGCGTCCAGGCCAGCGGCGGGGCGACGCCCGCGCAGCTCGAACAGCTGGTTGAAACGACGCTCGCCATGTGGCCCAGCGCCTGAGCATTTCCGCCTCGTTCAGCATCGCTTCATAAATTTTTACCAAGCGGTACAGAAAGCGGTTGACGACATGCCGCATCGCATTATATACCGATAAGTATGAAATCCGGTTGAGGCTCAGCCTCGAAGGAGGCTCAATGGCAAAAGCCTGTTTATCCATAAGCGAGTGACATCGACTTAACGGCCGTTCCGGCGCGCCGCATCTGCATCAACATCTGGTCATGCCGGGTGGGGCCTGCGTCCTGCCGACCATGACCTGCGCATCCTGACGCCGCCGCGGTTCGGGAGAGGATCGTGCATGCCCCATCGGGCGGCGCGGCCAGGTTTGCGCATCATCAGGGGACCGATCAAATGGCCTATATCGATTTTGCCCAGCCGCTGCTCGCGGTTGGCGACGGCATCGCCTTGTCTGTCGTGCGCGACCGTATCAAAGCCGCCGCCACCGGCTTTTCGCCGACCGAATGGCAGGTGGTGCAACTGGCCCGCGGCGATGGTCTGGCATCTTTGCGCGAACCGGGCCTCTGGACGCGGATCAAGACCATGATCTTCGGTCCGCAACCGCATTTCCGGCTCGCCAGCGCGCGTCTGGAAGCGCTGCGCCGGCTCGCCGTGGAGGGGTGGCACAATGGTTTCGCTGTCCGCCCTTCCGCCATCACCGATTTCCGCACAGCGGGTTTCAGCGAGGGGCAGCTTGAATTGCTCCTTTCCGCGATCACCGCCGCGCGCCACAGCATCAAGGGGACTGTCGCATGAACATGATCACGAAGATCGACGCGGACGCACCGGCCGCGGAAATCCGGTCTGAAGCGGTGCGCAAGCGCTGGAGCGGCCGGCATGTCGCCTGGGCCGCGCTGGCGCTGGCGATCGTCGGTGGCGTCGGCTGGAAATATGCGGGCCAGCCGCAGGCGCAGGCGTCCGCCGCGCCGGTGGTGACGGTGGGCGTCGCCGCACCGCTGATGCGGCAGGTGGTGCAGTGGGACGATTATGTCGGCCGCTTCGCCCCCAGCCAGACGGTCGATGTCCGGCCGCGCGTGTCCGGGCCGGTGACGGCCATCCACTTCCGCGACGGCGACATCGTACGCAAGGGGCAGTTGCTCTTCACGCTCGACCAGCGGCCCTTTCTCGCCGCGCTGGCCGAAGCCCGCGCCAATGTTGCCAGCGCACGCAGCGGCCTGCGACTGGCACAGGCGGACTATGCCCGCGTCCAGCGCCTGACCGGTGACGAAGCTGTGTCAGCGAGCGAGATCGATACGCTACGCGCCCGCCTGCAAGCGGCGCAGGCGGCGCTCGCCGCGGCCGACGCCCGCGCCCGCACTCGTGCGCTGGATGTCGAATTCACCCTGATCCGCGCCCCGATTTCGGGTCGGGTATCCGATCGAAAGGTCGATATCGGCAATCTGGTATCGGGGGCGGAAGGGGCGGGCGCCAGCCTGCTCACCACCATTAATGCGCTCGACCCCATCTATTTCAGCTTTGACGCATCCGAAGCGCTGTTCCTGAAATCGCAGCGGGATCATGCGGAAGGCAATGGCGGCGAAGTCGAAATCCGCCTGCAGGATGAAGCCGATTATCGCTGGAAGGGGCAACTTGACTTCACCGACAATGGGCTTGATCCCCGGTCGGGCACCATCCGTGGCCGCGCCGTGCTGCACAATCCCGACCTGTTCCTGACGCCCGGCCTGTTTGGCAATATGCGCCTGTCCAGCGGCGGCAAGGTCAACGCTCTGCTGGTCCCGGACGAAGCGATCCAGTCCGACCAGGCGCTCAAGACGGTGCTGGTGGTCGGCCGCGACGATGTGGTCGCCGCCAAACCGGTGCAACTGGGGCCGCTGGTCGATGGGCTGCGGATCATTCGTTCGGGCCTGTCACCGCAGGACAAGGTCGTCGTGACCAACGCTCAGGCTGCCATGCCCGGCACGAAGGTTGCGACCCGCAGTGCCCCGATCAAGGCAACCCCGGCACCGATCACGCCGACCGACAGGGCCGCGCCGGTCGCGTCTCAGGCGACTTTCGAGCGGTAACACAACCGCGTTCCGGTTGATTTCCCCGCCCGCGATCCGACCCGTCGGATCGCGCGGCCTCCCTTTTGCTTTTCGCAAAGGACTTGCCTGATGCGTTTCTCGCGCTTTTTCATCGACCGGCCGATCTTCGCGGCGGTCATCGCGGTGGTCATCACCGTCATCGGCGCGCTGGCCTTTATCGGCCTGCCGGTCAGCCAATATCCCGACATCGTGCCTCCCACGGTCACGGTGTCCGCCCAATATCCCGGCGCATCCGCCGAAACGGTCGCGTCGACCGTGGCCGCGCCGATCGAGCAGGAAATCAACGGCGTCGACGATATGCTTTATCAAAGCAGCCAGTCGACCGGCGATGGCAAGGTGACGATCACCGTCACCTTCAAGATCGGCACCGACCTCGACGCCGCGCAGGTGCTGGTCCAGAACCGCGTCGCCGTCGCCGTGCCCCGCCTGCCCGAAGAGGTGCAGCGGCTGGGTGTGGTGACGCGCAAGACGACGCCCGAATTCCTGATGGTGGTCAACCTCCAGTCGCCCGACGGCACGTTCGACCGCAACTACCTGTCCAACTATGCGCTGACGCAGGTTCGCGACCGGCTGGCCCGGCTCGACGGCGTCGGCGATGTCCAGCTATTCGGGTCGCGCGACTATGCGATGCGCGTCTGGATCGATCCGGGCCGGGCCGCCGCGATGGACCTGACGGCGGGCGAAATCGTGTCGGCCCTGCGCGCGCAGAACGTCCAGGTATCGGCTGGTGCGATCGGCCAGCCCCCTTACGACCGGGGCGAAGCCTTCCAGCTCGGCGTCGAGATGCAGGGCCGCCTGACGTCGCCCGACCAGTTCGCCAATATCGTGATCCGCAGCGATGCCGACGGCCGCCAGGTGCGCGTCCGCGACGTCGCGCGTGTTGAGCTGGGCGCGCAGGATTATGCGATCAACACCTATCTGTCGGGCAAGCCCACCGTCGTCATCGCGGTGATGCAGCGCCCCGGCTCCAACGCGCTCGACGCGGCCGAGCATGTGAAGGCGGAGATGGACCAGCTTTCCCAGCGCTTCCCCAAGGGGCTGGAATATAGCGTCATCTACAACCCGACCGAATTCATCAGCCAGTCGATCGACGCGGTCTATCACACCCTGCTGGAAGCGGTGCTGCTGGTGGTGCTCGTCATCCTCGTCTTCCTCCAGAACTGGCGCGCGGCGATCATCCCGATCATCGCCATCCCGGTATCGCTGATCGGCACGGCGACGATCCTGGCGGGCCTGGGCTATTCTCTCAACAACCTGTCCCTGTTCGGGCTGGTGCTGGCGATCGGCATCGTCGTCGACGACGCGATCGTCGTGGTCGAAAATGTCGAGCGCAATATCGGTCGGGGCATGACGCCGCTGGAGGCCGCGCGCACGTCGATGGACGAAGTGTCGGGGGCGCTGGTGGCGATCGTGCTGGTGCTGTGCGCCGTGTTCGTGCCGACGCTCTTCATCACCGGCATTTCCGGGGCCTTCTACCAGCAGTTCGCGGTCACCATCTCGACCGCGACGATCATCTCGCTGATCCTCTCGCTCACCCTGTCGCCCGCCGCAGCCGCTTTGCTGCTGCATGCCAAGCATGGCCCGCGCGACCGCAGCAACGACCCGCTCTGGCGGCAGAAGCTGGGCGTGGTGGTGGATGGCTTCAACACTGGTTTCGACCGGATGAGCGAGGGCTATGCCCGCCTCACCCGCTGGCTGGTTGCTCGCCCCAAAAAGATGCTGGCGACCTATGCCGGGCTGATCGTGGCGACGGCGGGCCTGTTCTGGGTGACGCCCGCAGGCTTCATCCCGTCGCAGGACCAGGGCTATTTCCTGGCCGTGGTGCAACTGCCCTCGGGCGCGTCGCTCGAACGCACCGACAAGGTGACGCGCGAGGTCGCGGACAAGATACTGCCGATCAAGGGGCTGCGCGGCGCGGTGATGTTCGCTGGCTTCCATGGCCCGTCGCAGACCGCGGCGCCCAATTCGGCGGCGATCTACTTCCCCTTCAAGAGCTTTGCCGAACGCAAGGCGGAGGGCGTCACCTATGCCGGGATCATGGAGCAGGCGAACAAGGCGATGGCCGGCTATGACAAGGCGCGCATCCTGCTGGTGCCGCCACCCGTCATCCAGGGCATCGGGTCGGCCGGCGGCTATCGCATCATGCTGGAGGACCGGCAGGATCGTGGCTATGCCGAACTGAACAAGGTCGCGCAGGACTTCATCGCCAAGGCCAACCAGACTCCCGGCCTGTCGATGATCTACACGCTGTTCGACGTCAGCACCCCGCGCATCTACGCCGATGTCGACCGCGCCAAGGCCGACCTGCTCGGCGTCCCGCCGGAGCGCGTGTTCGAAGCGATGCAGGTCTATCTGGGGTCGGCTTTCGTCAACGACTTCAACCTGCTGGGCCGCACCTATCGCGTCACCGCGCAGGCCGATGCCGAACATCGCGGCACGGTCGCGGACATCGCCAACCTCAAGACCCGGTCGAACGCCGGGGGCATGGTGCCGATCGGGTCCGTCGCCACCTTCCGCGACAAGACCGGCCCCTATCGCGTCGTCCGCTACAATCTGATGCCCGCAGTGGAGGTCGATGGCGACACGGCGCCCGGCTATTCGTCCGGCCAGTCGCTCACGACCATCGACAAGATGAGCGCGGCGCTGCCCGAAGGCTATGCCAGCGAATGGACCGGCATCGCCTATCAGCAGAAGAGCGCGGGCAACACCGCCGGCATCGTCTTCGGCATGGCCGTCTTCTTCGTCTTCCTGGTGCTGGCGGCGCAATATGAAAGCCTGACCTTGCCGCTGGCGATCATCCTGATCGTGCCGATGTGCCTGTTCGCCGCGATGCTGGGCATCAACCTGCGGGGCATGGACAATAATATCCTGACGCAGATCGGCCTGGTGGTGCTGATCGCCCTCGCGGCGAAGAACGCCATCCTCGTGGTCGAATTCGCCAAGCAGGCGGAGGAAGAACAGGGGCTGTCGCCGATCGAGGCCGCCGTTCAGGCCGCGCAGACCCGTCTGCGCCCGATCCTGATGACCAGCTTCGCCTTCATCCTCGGCGCGGTGCCGCTGGTGATCGCGACCGGTGCGGGGGCCGAGCTGCGGCAGGCGCTGGGGACGGCGGTGTTCTTCGGCATGGCCGGTGTAACCGCCTTCGGCCTGCTCTTCACCCCCACCTTCTATGTCGTGTGCCGCGCGCTGGGCGATCGTTTCGCCCGCCGCCGGCGTCCAGAGGCCGACGCTGCCTTGCAGCCGGCCGAATGAGGAACAGAGATATGACCCGGACTTTCATCGCTCTCCTGCTAGGCGCAAGTGCGCTCACCGCCTGCGCCGCCGGGCCGGACTATCGGCTGCCCGCTACCCCGACAACGGCGGCCGCGCCCTTCATCGGCGCGACCGGCGCGGCGGTCAGCACGGCCGCCGTGCAGGATCGCTGGTGGACGCTCTATGGCGATCCGCTGCTCGACACGCTCGTCGGGGACGCGCTGGCCGCCAACACCGACATCCGCGTGGCGGTGGCGCGGATCGAGCGGGCGCGGGCGTCGCTGCGCGGCGCGCAGTCGGATCGTCTGCCGCAGACCAGCCTCGGCGCGTCCGGCACCTATAACCGGACGTCGGCGGCGCAGTCGCTGCCGGGCATAGACCGGGAAAATTGGGTGCTCGATGGCGGGCTCGACGTCTCCTACGAAGTCGATCTGTTCGGCCGGGTGAAGCGCGGCGTCGAAGCGGCACGGGGCGATCTGGCGGCGGTGCAGGCCGATGCCGACGGCGTCCGCGTCGCGGTGATCGCCGACACGGTGCGCGCCTATCTCGACGTTACCGCTACGGCCGAACGGCTGGCAGTGGCGCAGCGGACGGTGGCGCTGCTCGACCAGTCGATCCGCATCACCGGCGCGCGATTCGAAGTCGGTCGGTCCGATCGACTGGACGTGATCCGTGTGACCGCGCTGCGCGAACAGCAAAAGGCGACGATCCCGGCGCTGGCCGCGGATCGGGATGCGGCGCTGTTCCGATTGGCCACGCTGACCGGGCGGACGCCGCAGCAATTGCCCGACAGCGTACGCGCGGCGACCCGCACGCCGCAACTGGCCCAGCCGATCCCGGTCGGCGATGGCCAGGCGCTGCTGGCGCGGCGGCCGGATGTGCGCGCGGCCGAACGGCGGCTGGCGGCGGACACGGCGCGGATCGGCGTAGCGACGGCCGACCTCTACCCCCGCATCACGCTGGGCGGATCGGTCGGCACCACGGCGCTGGGTGGCGGCAATGTGCTGGGCGGCGGCCCGTTGAACTGGGTGCTGGGACCGCTCATTAGCTGGGCCTTCCCCAACACGGAAGCGATCCGGGCGCGGATCGGCGCGGCGAAGGCGGACGGCGCGGCCTCGCTGGCGACCTTCGATGGTACGGTGCTACAGGCGCTGGAGGAAAGCGAGCGCGCCTTGTCGGCCTATGCCCATGCGATCGAGCGGGCACAGACGCTGGGCCTGGCGCGGGACGAAGCGGCCCGCGCGGCCCGGATCAGTCTGGCCCGGCAGCGCGAAGGGCAGATCGATTTCCTGACGGTGCTGGACGCGCAGCGCACGCTCGCCAGTGCCGAGGCGGATCTGGCGACCGCGACCCGCGCCCTGTCCTTCGCGCAGGTCGATCTGTTCCGCGCGCTGGGCGGCGGATGGGGTCAGGCCGCGGCCTGACCCCATATCGCTGATCGGCTTCAGGCCTCGGTCTTCGCCTTGCTCAGATCATAGGCGCCCAGGCCCGGCTTGTAGCTCTTCTCGTCGATAAACTGGCGGATGCCTTCCTTGCGGCCTTCGCTCTTGTCGTGGAAGTTTGCGGCTTCCTGCATCCGGACCAGATAATCTTCCGCCTCGTCATAGGTCATGGTGCCGACGCGGCGGACGGCATCCTTGGCGAATTTGAGCGCCACCGGATTCTTCTTCAACAGCATCTCCGCCACTGCGGTCGTGCGCGCCTTGAGCTGCTCCAGCGGGACGCTCTCATTGACAAGCCGCATGGCGGATGCGGCCTTGCCGTCGATCAGGTCGCCGGTCAGCGTCAGCCACATGGCGTCGCGCATGGGCAGCAGGTCGACCACCACCTTGGTCACGCCACCGCCGGGCAATATGCCCCAGTTGATCTCGGACAGGCCGAACTGCGCCTCGTCCGCGCAGATGGCGAGGTCGCAGGCGAAGAGCGGACCAAAGCCGCCACCGAAGCACCAGCCATTGACCATGGCGATGGTCGGCTTCTGATACCAGCGCAGGCGGCGGAACCAGCCATAGCTTTCGGCCTGCGACTTGCGCACGCCACGCAGGCCCTGAGATTCGGTGTCGCGGAAATATTCCTTCAGGTCCATGCCCGCCGACCAGGCGGTGCCTTCGCCGCCCAGCACCAGCACGCCGACATCGTCGCGATATTCCAGTTCGTCCAGCACCTCCATCATGCGCCGGTTGAGCGTCGGGCTCATCGCGTTGCGCTTGGCCGGCCGCGCGAAATTCACCCAGGCGATCCGGTTTTCGACATGTACGGAAACGACGTCCTGCTCTTCCATCTTCCTGCTCCTGCACGATATGTATCATAGGCATACAATCCGGCAACCATGATAGGCAAGCGCTTTTTCAAGGTCGCCGCGGGCAGTCCGCTTGACAAGCAGGCCATACCGCCAGATAATAACGATCGTTATTAATAGACTGGCATGGCCGGCGAAGCGAGGCGAGATGGATGTGCAAGGCAAGACGGCGCTCGTCACCGGCGGCGCATCGGGGCTGGGCGCCGCACTGGTGTCCAACTTGCTGTCCGCGGGCGCACATATTGTGGTGATGGACATATGCGCCAGCAAACTGCCAGGTGTGCGCTCCATCCTCTGCGACATTACAGATGAGGCGGCGGTGGCCAGCGCCATCGCCCAGCTCGGCCCCGTGTCGATCCTGGCGAACATGGCCGGGATAGGCGGCATCGGACCGATCGCCACGTCGGCGGGGCCGGGTGATGTCGCTGCCTTCCGCCGGGTGATCGACGTCAATCTGATCGGCGCCGTGAACGTCACGGCCCATATCGCGCATCGCATGATCGGCAACGCACCGGACGGCCCGGATGGCACGCGAGGCGTGATCCTCAATGCCTGTTCGATCGCGTCCTTCGAAGGGCAGGAGGGGATGGGCGCCTATGGCGCGTCCAAGGCGGCGCTTGCCGCGCTCACGCTCATCTGGGCGCGCGACCTGTCCCGCCACGCGATCCGCTGCGTCGGCATCGCGCCCGGCTTCTTCGCGACACCGATGACCGCGCACATGCCGCAAGCGCTGGTCGAGGAACTGGTCGGCGGCATGGAATTTCCCCGCCGCGCCGGCACGGCCGAGGAGTTTGCCGACGCCGCCATGTTCCTGATCCGCAATCCGATGATCAACGCCGAAGTCCTGCGGCTGGATGGTGGGGCGCGTCCGCCCGCGCGCACCCGCTGGACCGCGGCGGCCTGACCCCTTTTACGACAAGGCACACCACAGCATGGCCCAAACGCTTCCATCCGCCACCATCGCCGCCTTCGCGGCGATCGTCGGCAAGGATCATGTCTTTTTCGATGAGGCCGACCAGGCAAGCTATCAGGACAAGTTCGCGATCGACGACGCCCGCCATCACCCGGCCGGGGCAGTCGCCCCCGCGACAGTGGAGGAGATTCAGGCGATCGTCCGCATCGCCTCCGACCGTGGCATTGCGCTGTGGCCGATCAGCCGGGGCAAGAATCTGGGCTATGGCGGTTCCGCCCCGCTGCTGGCGGGGTCGGTGGTGCTGGACCTCAGCCGGATGAAGAAGATCGACTATGACGAGGCGAACGGCACGGTGCTGCTGGAGCCGGGCGTCGGCTTCTACGACCTCTACGACTTTCTGAAATCGAGGGGCATGAAACATTGGCTGTCGGTGCCGGGCAATAGCTGGGGATCGGTGGTCGGCAATGCGCTGGATCGCGGCATGGGCTATACCCCCTATGGCGAACATGCGACGCGCATCTGCGGCATAGAGGCGGTGATGGCCGACGGCCTCGTCGTGCGGACCGGCATGGGCGCTCTGGACGGCGCGCCGACCTGGCAGCTCTACCGCTTCGGCTTCGGCCCCGGCTGGGACCAGATGTTCGTCCAGTCCAATTTCGGCATCGTCACCAAAATGGGCCTGTGGCTGATGCCCGCGCCGGAATCGCTGATGGGCATGGATCTGGAATTCGACCGGCCGGAGGATCTGGGACCGCTGATCGACGCGATCGCGCCGCTCCGTCGCGAAGGGCTGTTGCAGCAGTCGCCGACCATCGGCAACTGGCTGCGCGCCGCTGCCGTGGTCACGACCCGCGACCAGTGGACCGACAAGCCCGGCGCGCTGCCCGACGATGTGATCGCGGCGATCCGCAAGAAGTTCAATGTCGGCTGGTGGGGGGTGAGCCTGCGGCTTTACGGCCGGGAGTCGGTCAACAAGGCGGCCTATGCGATCCTGGAGCAGGAACTGGGCAAGCTCAAGCCCATGTCGCTGCGCCCCACGACATGGAAGACCGGCGAACCGCTGGAGGCGACCGGCTGGACCGGCACGCCGCTCACCATGCCGATGCAGAACGCCAACTGGCATGGCGGCCGCGGTGGCCATATCGGCTTCTCGCCCATCCTGCCGCAATCGGGCGCAGCGGCGCAGGCCCAGTTCCAGCGCACCTACGCCCGCTACAAGGAATATGGCATGGACTATCAGGCCAGCTTCGCCTTTGGCGAGCGCCACCTCATCAACGTCAACGCCGTGCTCATCAACAAGGACGATCCAGACCTGATGGGCCGGGTCGACCCCTTCCTCAAACATCTGATCGCCGACGCCAAGGCCCAGGGCTATGGCGAATATCGCACCCATCTCGACTATATGGACGCAGTCGCGGGCACCTATGATTTTAACAGAGGTGCGCTGGGGCAGCTGAATCGCAGGGTGAAGGATGCACTCGATCCCAAGGGTGTGATCGCACCGGGGAAGAGCGGCATCTGGCCCAGCAATCGCATGGGAGGGCGGGGCTGATGCGCCGGGGCATGATCGCGCTGGCGGGCGCCGCGCTGATATTGGCAGGCGCCGCCTGCGGCCGGGCGAGCGAAACGCCGACGCAGGCATCCAAGGGGCCGCCGCCCTTGCCCGCGCCCGAAACGCTGTCGTCGCGGCCGGCGGCGGGGCCGGGCGAAAAACTCTATCTGGCGAAATGCGCCATGTGCCATGGACCCGGTGGCATGGGGACCGGCTTGCTGGCGCGACGCACCGACCAGCCCTTGCTGGAAAAGCGCACCGACCTGACCGCCGACTATGTCGTGCAGGCCGCGCGCATGGGCATCGGCAACATGCCCGCCATCCCGCGGGGCGAAGTGAGCGACGCCGAGTTGCAGCAGATCGCCGAGCATCTGGCCAAGGCGGCAAAGCCATGAGCGGCCTGTCTCGAAGGGGCTTTCTGGCAAGCGCAGCGGTGGCCTCGACGGCGGTGATCGGCGGACGGACGGAGGCGACCACCTTGCCGCTCCTCCTGCACGACGCGCAATTGATGGCCGGCCGCCGCTTCGCGGCCCGCGCTCAGTCATTGGGCGGCCAGGCCGTGACGCTCGACGGCGATCGCGTGCGGCAGATGCGGGCTTTGCTGGCGACTTCGCCCACGGCGATCTTCGCTGTCACCCGGCGCAGCGACGAACTCCTGGTCGGCGAGATCGCGGCCGAGGCAGGCTATCGGCGCGTGGCGCTGGTGCGGCATGGCCATGCTTCTATGGTAGCCAACTGCGAGGCGGACGGCGCCACCGTCGCCAAGCTGGCGCACCTTTCCCAAGCCAACTGGCCCGAAGCCTTTGCCGAACTGGCGCTGGACAAGATCGGCCATTGCACCGTCGCGCCCGCCAGCGAGATGATGCCCGCGTTCAGTTGGGTGATGGTTAGACCTTAAACATCCGTTCGCTTCGAGCCCTTCGACTGTTTGACAAGGCAGGCGCTCAGGACAGGCCAAGGTCGAGAAGCGGCCAGAGCCGCGCTCCCGTTTTTCGACATACTCGAAACGGCTGGTGTTACAGCCGGATAATCAGCGAGTCCGGCCGCTTGCGCGGCACCCATTCCCCGCGACCGGGAAAATTCTTCAGCACTTCGCCATCCCAAAGCCGCACGGTACGGCGATGGAAGCGCCACTGGCCGTCGGCGCCCTTCACCGCATGGTCGTCATACCAGCCGGCAAAGCGCAACAGATAGGGCGGCTCGCCCTCGCACTCGGTCACGAAGGCGAAGCCGCGCATCTTGCAACTGCCGTCGTCCTGTGCGGTATATTGAACCTGCGTCACATGATGCTGGCGCCCCGGAAAGCCCGGCGCATTGCGATAATGTTCGGCGATGCCGCGAATCCCTTCATGGCCCTCCCAGATGTCGGGATCGTCAAATACTTCCTCCACCATGCGCGCGTCCGGGGTGAAGCAGGCGACCAGCCCGTCGACGTCACCCGTGTCGAGCGCCCAGCTATAGGCGGCGATCAGGTCTTGCAGCGCAATCCGGTCCTCGATCGGAAGGGAAGGCATGATAGTCACTCTCCTTAGTTTCTATGGCTTGACGCAATAATAACATTCGTTACGATTATCTGCAACAAGACGATAGATCATGCAAGCGAGAGGACGCATGGGGAAGATCATCATTTCAGGCGCTTCGGGATCGTTCGGCCGGGCGGCGGCGGAATTGCTGCTGGAACAGGTCGCGCCGCAGGATGCGATATTGCTGACCCGCACCCCGGCCAGGCTGGCCGATCTGGCAGCAAAAGGCGCCGACGTCCGCTTCGCCGATTTCGACGATCCCGGCACCCTTCTCGCCGCGATGGCGGGGGGCGAAAAGATGCTGCTCATCAGCACCGCGCGCGTCGGCACCCGCGTCGGCCAGCATCGCAACGCCGTGGAGGCGGCGGTCGCGGCCGGCGTCCGGCATATCGTCTACACCTCGATCATCGCCGCCGACGCGCCCGGCAATCCCGCCATCGTCAAGAACGATCATCGCGCGACCGAGGAGATTATCGAAGGCTCCGGCGCCGCCTGGACCCATTTGCGCGACAGCCAATATGCCGAGGCGATCGCCGGGCCGATGACCATCCCCGCACTGATGATGGGCGGAAAGCCCGACAATTGCGGTGATGGCCCGGTCGCCTTCGTCAGCCGCGACGATTGCGTCGCGACTGCCGTGGGCGTGCTGACCCAACCGGGGCATGAGAACCAAGCCTATGTGCTGACCGGTCCCGACCTCATCACCATCCCGCAGGCGATGGCGCTGGCGAGCGAACTGGCCGGCAAGCCGATCGTGGTCGAAGCCGTCGATGACGAGGCGATGTTCGCCTATTTCGATGCACTGGGCGCTCCGCGCCATGCGTCCGATATCGTGCCCGACGGGCCGATCCCCTGGTCGAGCGACGATATGGTGACATTCGGCCAGTCGATCCGCGAAGGCTATTTCGCGGAAAGGACCGACTGGGTGGAAAAGATCACCGGTCGCAAGCCGAAAAGCCTGCGCGACGTGATGCTGGCGCACAAGGAAGGCTGGCCGCTGTGAAGAAGATGATGGCCGCGCTGGCGGCGTTGCTGGCGCTCGCAGGATGCGCGGGCGGTGGAACGACGGGTGACAGCGGGGCGGGCGACGACTGGCCCTATACCGGCGGCGACGTCTGGGGCAGCCATCATTCGCGCCTGACCGATATCGACAAGGGCAATGCGGGGCGGCTGGGCCTCGCCTGGTCCTATGACCTCAACACCAACCGCGTGCAGGAAGCGACGCCTGTGGTGGTCGATGGGGTGATGTACACCAGCGGCAATCTCGGCCGCGTCTATGCGCTCGACGCCGCGAGCGGCCAGCCGCTCTGGACCTTCGAGCCGCAGGTCGACATGCAGTCCAATCGGTCGACCTGTTGCGATCAGGCCAATCGCGGTGTCGCCGTGGCCAATGGCAAGGTCATGGTCGGCGCGCTTGACGGGATGCTCTACGCGCTCGACGCGAAGACCGGCAAGATCCTCTGGAAGACCGACACGGTGGTCGATCACAGCCGGGGCTATACCAGCACCGGCGCGCCCGAAGTGGCCGGCGACCTCGTCATCCTCGGCAATGCCGGCGCGGAATATGACACGCGCGGCTATGTCACCGCCTATCGCATCGCCGACGGCACGCAGGCCTGGCGTTTCTACACCGTACCCCATGATCCGGCCAAGGGACCGCAAGAGGACAAGGCGCTCGACGCCGCGCTCAAGACCTGGGACGCCAACAGCCGCTGGGATATCGGCGGCGGCGGCACCGTCTGGGATGCGATCAACTATGATCCCAAGTTCGGCACCGTCTATATCGGCGTCGGCAATGGCGGCCCCTATTCGATCGCGACCCGATCGCCCAAGGGTGGGACCAACCTCTATCTCTCCTCGATCGTCGCGCTGGACGCCAAAAGCGGCGCGGTGAAGTGGCATTATCAGGAAACGCCCGGCGATAGCTGGGACTTCACCGCCACCCAGCCGATGGTGCTGACCGAGATGGAAGTGGACGGGCAGGTTCGACCGGTCATCCTCCATTCGCCCAAGAACGGCTATCTGTTCGTGCTGGATCGCGAAACCGGCAAGCCGCTGCGCGTCAATCCACTCGTGCGGACCAACTGGACCAGGGGATTCGACAAGGATGGCGTGCCGCAGATGACGCCGGACCGCACCGATTTCTGGAACGGCCCGCGTATCGTCTTCCCGGCATCGGCGGGCGCGCGCAACTGGTATCCGGCCGCCTATGATGCGGAGCGCAAAAGCTATTATGCCTCTGTGCTGGACATGGGGAACCTGATGTTCACCGTGCCCCCCGGCACCCCGGCGGAAGCGCGGCGGCCCAAGGCGCTCAATGTCCAGACGACGCTCATCTTCACCCCGCAATTGCAGGCCGTGCTGCCGACCCTGCCGCCCGCGATCCGTGAACAGGTGGAAAAGCTGCCCGAAATGCAGTGGGTGAAGGACAAGCCTTATTCGTCGGAATTGCGCGCGATCGACCCGCTGACCGGCAAGGCCCGCTGGGCGGTGCCGACCGAAGGGTGGCAGGACCGGATGGGTATGCTCTCCACCGCGTCCGGCCTCATCGTCCACGGCACGATCGGCGGCAAGTTGATGGTCCGCGACGCCGACAACGGCAAGCTCATCAAGGCAATCGACACCGGCACTTCGATCATGGCCGCGCCCATGACCTATCGCGTGAAGGGCGTGCAATATATCGCGGTCGCGGCTGGCTTCGGCGGCGGCGGCTGGGGCTATGTGCCGCGCTATTCCGCCGCCTATCGCAACGGCAATGCCAACCGCATCCTGGTGTTCAAGCTGGACGGCGGACCGGTGGCGCAGCCAACGCCGCTACCACCCGTGGAGGTGGCCTCCGCACCGCCCGCGCAAAAGCCCGGCGTGACGCCAGCGATGATCGCCAAGGGGCAGGGGCTGTTTTTCCAGAATTGCGCCATCTGCCACAGCAACCAGCTACGCTCGACTGCGCCCGACCTGCGGCGGATGCAGCCAGGCACGCATGACATGTTCAATCAGATCGTGCGGGAAGGACTGTTGCTGCCGGGCGGGATGCCACGCTGGGACGACCTGCTGGGCGTGGAGGATGCCGATGCGATTCACGCGTGGCTGATCGCCGAACAGGGGCCGTTGCGGGAGCGCGAGTTGAAGCTGAAAGCCGCCCGCAAGCCGCTCGACGCGCCCAGCGCCGCCATCATGTCCAATTTCTAGGAACGACCATGGAAGACACCGACATCATTGTCGTGGGCGGCGGTTCGGCCGGGTCCGCGATGACCGGGCGGCTGGCCGATGCGGGCCTGTCCGTCACCCTGATCGAGGCGGGCGGGACCGACCGGCATATGCGGTCGCGCATCCCCGCGCTTACCAGCGCCATCGTGCAGAATCCCGCCTATGACTGGTGCCATCAGGTCGAGCCGGACCCGTCGCTGGGTGGCCGGGCCGATATCTGGCCGGCGGGCAAGATGCTGGGCGGTGGCAGTGCGCTCAACGGCATGATGTTCATCCGCGGTCATCGCTGGGACTATGATGAATGGGCGCGGCAGGGCGCGGCGGGATGGGATTATGAATCGGTCCTGCCCTATTTCCGGCGGATGGAGGATAATGAGCGCGGCGCCGACCAGTGGCGCGGCACTGGTGGACCGATCGCGGTGTCCGAAGGGCGCGCGCGCTATCCGATTACCGACCAGTGGATCGCAGCGGCGCAGGCGGCGGGCATCCCCCGCTCGTCGGATCTGAACGGGCAGAACGCCGAGGGCGTCGACTATGTGCAGGTGTCACAGCGAGGCGGCACACGCTGTTCCGCGGCGCGGGGCTATCTGCACGAGCGGCGCAGTGGCAAGGCGCCCACCATAATGCTGGGGGCGCAATTGCTGCGCATCCTGATCGAGGCAGGTCGCGCGGTCGGCATCGTCTATTGGCAGGACGGCGTTGAAAAGACGCTGCGTGCGCGCCATGGCGTGGTGCTGAGTGCCGGGGCGATGAACACGCCGCGCCTGCTGATGCTGTCCGGTATTGGCCCGGCCGACCATCTGCGCGCCCATGGGATAGAGGTCGTCCGCGACCTCCCCGGCGTCGGCGCCAATCTTCAGGACCATGTGGGCACCCATGTCGTGAACGAGGTGGATGTGCGGACGCTCAACAGCGATGCGCAGGGGCTGCGCGGGGCGTGGCAGGTGCTGCGCTACGCGCTGTCGCGTCGCGGCGCGCTGACCACGGCGATCGGCCACGCCCAGGCCTTCGTGAAGAGCCGGCCGGACCTGCCTGCGCCCAATCTGCAGATCAGCTTTGCCGCCTTCGCTTTCGATTTCGACGAACAGGGCCGGCTGATGCTGCGCAAGACGCCGTCGGTCTCGACCCTGGTCGGGCTTATGCGGCCCAGCCATCGTGGGCGGATCAGTCTGCGCTCGGCCGACCCCTTCGCGCCGCCGAAAATCGAACATCGGCAACTGGGCAGCGACGATGATATCGAGCAGATCGTCGAGGGCATCGGCATCGCCCGCTCGATCTTGCATGAGACACCGATTGCGACACATATAAGGGGGGAGCTACGCCCCGGCTCGGGGCTGACCGACCCGGAACAGTTGCGCGCCTACGTGCGCATGGCATCGATCCCACTATATCACCCGGTCGGCACGGCCAGGATGGGCGCGCGCGACGATGCGTTGGCGGTGGTCGACGCCGATCTGGCCGTCATCGGCGTCGAGGGGCTGTGGGTCGCCGACGCCTCGGTCATGCCCAGCCTTCCCGCCGGCAATACCAACGCCACCGCGATCATGATCGGCGACAAGGGCGCGGATCACCTGCTGAGGCGCCTCCGCCGCAATTGACGCGCTGGCGGCGCGGGGCCTGCTTTGCCACAAGGCGGGCATGACACCGAATCGCGCCGCCCTCTTCGTGGATGCCATCGCCCCCTTGCCGGTATGGCGCACGTCGTGACGCCGCGACTGGGCGCGGGACTGGTGATCGCCGCCCCGGCGTCGGGCGCGGGCAAGACGATGGTGACGATTGGCCTGCAACGCGCCTTCACCGATCGCGGCCTGAGCGTGCAGGGTGCCAAATGCGGACCCGACTATATCGACCCGGCCTTTCACGAAGCCGCGACCGGCCGGCCCTCGATTAACCTGGACGGTTTCGCCATGGCGCCGACCATGCTGCAGGGGCTGGCGGCGCACGTCGCTACAACTGTCCAACTCGTCGTCGCGGAAGGCGCGATGGGCCTTTATGACGGCACGCGGGCGCCGGGTCGTTCGGGCGCGTCGGCCGATGTGGCGCGGCTGCTGGGCTGGCCGATGCTGCTGGTCGTCGATGCCCGCGCAGCGGCGCAGACGGTGGCGGCGGTGGCGCATGGCTGCGCGACTTTTCCCGGCGCGCCGGCCATCGCCGGAGTGATCGCCAACAAGGTGGCCAGCACGCGCCATGTCCGCATGATCGAGGATGGGTTCGCGCGTATCGGCCTGCCGCTGCTGGGTGCGATGGCCACGGACGAGGGATTGGCCATGCCGTCCCGCCATCTGGGACTGGTGCAGGCTGGCGAAACGGAGGAACTGGAACGGCGAATCGACGCGATCGCAGCGCGGGTGACGGCGCAATGCGATCTGGATGCGATCCAGGCGGCGGCCGGCGCTACGACAGACGTGCCGGCGCAACCGCCCGGCATCCGGCCACCGGGGCAGCGGATCGCCGTCGCCAGGGACGCCGCCTTCAGCTTCTTCTATCCCCATATCGTACATTGGTGGCGGTCGGCCGGCGCGGAGCTGCGCTTCTTTTCTCCGCTGGCGGACGAATCGCCGCCCGCCGATTGCGATGCCTGCTGGCTGCCCGGCGGCTATCCCGAACTCCATGCTGCGCGGATCGCGGCCAATGGCCAGTTCCTGAACGGCCTGCGCGCCTTTGCGCAGAGCCGGCCGGTGCATGGCGAATGCGGCGGCTATATGGTGCTGGGCCGCACGCTGGAGGATGGCGACGGCATCGTCCACCCGATGGCGGGCCTGTTGCCGATGGATACCAGTTTTGCGCGCAGGCGCCGAACATTGGGCTATCGCAGCGCGCGGCTGCGGCACGGCACCAGCTTCGCCTCTGTCGGGCAGCTATTGCTGGGTCATGAGTTCCACTATGCCAGCATCACCGCCAGCGAGGGCGAGCCGCTGGCCGACATGGCCGATGCGGAGGGGCAGGCCCTCCCTCCGGCGGGCCACCGCGCGGGCCAGGTGACCGGTGGCTTCTTCCACTTGATCGCCTGATCCAAGTCGATTAGGGCGGCTGCGCGTCAGGTTCCCCGCAAGGGGATCAAAAGGGAACGGGGTTAAAGACCCCGGCTGCCCCTGCAACTGTGAGCGGCGAGCCATCGAGGCACAAGCCATTGGAATCGATGATTCCGAGAAGGCGCTTCGAATACGGCATTGACCCGCAAGCCAGGAGACCTGCCTGTCGCGGTCGTTCTTCGTCCGGACAGGGTGTGCCGGTCGAACGAGGATATCCTCGCGCAACGACAAGCTGACCGTGCGGGTTCGCACGGTGGCGATGTCGTGCGCGCGTGCGCTCTGCATCGCCACCGCGTCGCGTCCGCCCGGTCCTGTCAACGACTGGGGGATTATGATGCATTGGATTTCAAAGAGCGGCCTTCTGCTTCTGGCGGGCCTGTCGACGCCGGCCTTGGCCGATGATGCGGGCGAGGTGATCGTGACTGCGCTGCGCCAGCCGCAGGCCATCGAACAGGTGGCATCGAGCATCACCATCATCGACAAGCCGGCAATCGACGCCGCACAGGCGTTGGCGGTGTCCGACCTGCTGATCCGCACGCCGGGCGTCAGCTTCACCCGCAATGGCGGCTATGGCACGGCGACCTCGATCCGCATTCGCGGCGCGGAGGCCGACCAGACCGTGCTGGTCATCGACGGCGTGAAGCTGGCCGATCCGTCCTCGACCGGCGGCGGCTATAATTTCGCGACGCTGATGACCGGCGACATCGACCGGATCGAGATATTGCGCGGTCCACAGTCGATCCTCTGGGGCAGCCAGGCGATCGGTGGCGTGGTGAACATCGTCACCGCGCGGGCCGAACGCCCGATCGAAGGCAGCTTCGATATCGAGGCGGGATCGCGCGATACCGTCAGCGCCCGCGCTGCGCTGGGCGGACGACAGGGCGCGATCGACTGGCAGGTCTCGGGCAGCCGCTTCACGACGGAGGGCATCTCGGCGATCAGCCCGCGCTTTGGCGCCAAGGAGAAGGACGGCTACACCAACGGCACGCTCAACGGGCGGCTCGGCGTCGCGCTGGCGCCGGGCGTGTCGATCGATATGCGCGGCTATTATGCCAAGGGGCGCACCGACATCGACAGCGCCGGGGCCATTCCGGACAGTCCCGAATATTCAGAAGTCGAGGAATGGATCGGCTATGCCGGCCTCAACGCCGACCTGTTCGGCGGCGCGCTGCGCAATCGCCTGTCCTTCAGCCGCAGCGAGACGCTACGCGACAACGTCAACCCCGCCCGCAAACTGCGCCAGACCAGTTTCACCGCCAGAGGCGAGACGAAGCGCTACGAATATCAGGGCGTGTTCACCATCGCGCAGGGCTGGACCGCGGCCTTCGGCGCGGAGCGCGAGGAGCAGCGGATGCGCACGGCTTCGCCTTCCGATAGTTTGGCTGCCTACGCCACGACCCGCGGGTCTGCCGATATCGACAGCCTCTATGCCCAACTGAGCGTCGAGCCGCTGGCCGGCCTGACCGTCAATGGCGGAGTGCGCTACGATCATCATTCGACCTTTGGCGGCAACACAGTCTTCGGCGCGGGCGCAGCCTGGGCGCTGGTCAAGGACCGCACGATCCTGCGGGCGAGCTATGGCGAGGGCTTCAAGGCGCCGACGCTCTACCAGCTCTACAGCGATTATGGGAACACCGCCCTGGTGCCTGAAAAGGCGCATGGCTGGGATGCCGGCATCGAACAGCATCTGTTCGACCATGCGCTGATCCTGTCGGCGACCTGGTTCGATCGCAGCACCGACAATCTCATCACCTATAATGGCTGTCCGACGACCAACCGGCCGCCGCTCTGCTATGCGCCGGGCACGACGACACCGCGCTTTGGCTATTATGCCAATGTCCAGCGCAGCGAGGCGCACGGGCTGGAACTGGCCGGCGTCGCCCATGTCGGTCGGCTGACGATCGACGGCAATTATAGCTGGGTGTCCGCGGAGGATCGGTCGCCGGGCCTGAACTATGGCAACCAACTGGCGCGGCGACCGCGCCATGCGGCCAATGCGACAGCGCGGTACGACTGGGCGTTCGGTCTGAGTACCGCCGTGGCGGTGCGCTGGTCGGGCAAGGCGCTCGACACCGCGCGCACCAGCGCCACGGTCGCGCCACTGGTCAACGCGGCCTACACGCTGGTGGATCTGCGTGCCGAAATGCCGGTGATGGGCAAGCTGACGCTATTCGGCCGGGTCGAAAATCTGTTCGACGAATATTATGAAACCGCGCGGCGCTACGGTCAATTGGGCCGCAGCATTCATGCTGGCCTGCGGGCGCGGTTCTGATCCCCCCTGACAAGGAACGTATGACCATGGACAGCCTGTCCCCTGCCGCCGCCCGCCATCTCTGGATCGGATTGATGACGCTGGCCAGCACCATAACCACTCTGGCGCTGGCCTGCGCCACGCCTTTCCCCGCCCTGGCCGCCCTCGCCGCGTTGCATGTCCGCCGGCAGGACGGCATCATCCTGATGCTCGCGGCCTGGGCGGTGTCGCAGGGGGTGGGCTATTGCCTGCTGGGTTATGAAACGACTGTGGAGAATGGCGTCTGGGCCGGGACCATGGCGCTGGCGGCGATCGCGTCGCTGCTCGGCGCGGATGGTGCGGCGCGCCTGTTGCCGCACGCGCATCCGGCGGTGCGGCTGGTCGTGGCCTATGGGGCAGCGTTCGCTACGTTCAAGCTGGCCGTCCTGGCGGGCGCGTGGGCGCTCGATTCCGGCTGGGCGGCCTTCGCGTCGGATGTAATGGCGCGGCAGTTCGCGCGCTACGCCATGATCCTGGCCGGCCTGCTGGCTTTGCAGCATCTGGCCGACCGCAGCGGCCTGCTGCGCCGTGCGGTGACCGCCTGATGTTGCGCGCGGTCGAGGATGGTCCGGCGGTGGTGGTGTGCAGCAGCTGCCGCCACTCGCCGGGGCAGCGGGAAGATGCCGATGGCGTGCGCGGCGGTGCGCGGCTGGCGGAGGCGCTGCGCCGGGTGAAGGCCGGGTCGGACCGCTATGACGGGGTGGCGGTGCAGGACATGCCCTGCCTCTTCGCCTGTTCCGACCATTGTGCCGTCCATCTGCGGGCGCCGGGGAAGATCGGTTATGTGCTGGGGCGCTTTACGCCCGACGAGGATGCCGCGCGCGCGATCCTCGACTATGCGGCGCATCATGCCGCGAGCGCCCATGGCCAGGTGCCTTATGCCGACTGGCCGCAAGGGGTGAAGGGCCACTTCATCGTGCGTCTGCCGCCTGCCGGGTTCGTCGCCACATGAGCCTGTTTCCCACCGTGGCGGCGTTCGACGACGCGCTGGCGTCCCTGCCGGGGGCCGACCTGGCCTGCCGCGCCGCTGCCGCAGCGCGGCAGGGGCAATTGACAAAACCGGCCGGGTCTTTGGGTCGGCTGGAGGAGATCGCCATCTTCCTGGCCGGCTGGCAACGGCGCGCGCGCCCGCATATCGATCGCGGCCGGGCGGTGATTTTTGCGGGCAATCATGGCGTGGCGCGGCATGGCGTCAGCGCCTTTCCGCCCGCGGTGACGGCGCAGATGGTTGCGAATTTCGCCGCTGGCGGCGCGGCCATCAATGCGCTGGCGGGCGCAGCCGGGCTGGATCTGCAGGTCGTGCCGATCGACCTTGATCGCCCGACCGAAGACTTCACGGTCGCCGCGGCGATGGGCGAGGCGGATTGCCTGGCCGCGCTCAACTGCGGGGCCGACATGGTCGATCCGGGCCTGGACCTGCTGTTGCTGGGTGAGATGGGCATTGGGAACAGCACCGCCGCCGCGGCCCTGTGCCAGCGCAGCTTCGGCGGCAGCGTGGCGGAATGGGTCGGCGCGGGGACCGGCGTGGATGCCCATGGACTGGCGGTCAAGCGACAGGTGGTCGATCTGGCCATGGCGCATCATGCCCAAGCGCCGATGACGCCGTTCGAGACGCTGCGCCGGGTTGGCGGGCGGGAGATCGTCGCCATTGCAGGGGCCATGCTGGCGGCGCGGCATCGCCATGTGCCGGTGGTGCTTGACGGGTTCATCTGCGCATCGGCGCTGGCGCCGCTGGCGGCCACCACGCCCGCGATCACCGATCATGTGATCGCCGGACATCGCTCGGCCGAAGCCGGGCACGGGCGGCTGCTCGACCGGCTGGGACTGAAGCCAGTGCTCGATCTCGACATGCGGTTGGGCGAGGGCAGCGGCGGCGCGGTGGCGGTGGCGGTGATCCGCGCGGCGGTGGCGGCCCATGACCAGATGGCGACCTTCGCCGATGCGGGTGTATCGGCGGGCGGATGAGCGGCACGCTGCTCCATCTGATGCGGCATGGCACGCCCGAACTTGCCGGGCGATTGCTGGGACATGCCGACTGGGCCGCCACCGATGCGGGGACGGCCGCCTGCGTGGCGCGTGCCTGCGGGCTGGAGGCGGAGGTTATAATATCGTCTGACCTGACCCGCACGCGGCAGGCGGCGACGGCCATCGCCGCGCCGCGTGGCATCGCGCCGCAGATCGACCCGCGCTGGCGGGAGCTGGATTTCGGGGCATGGGATGGCGCCGATCCGGCGATGCTGGACCAGGCGGCCCTGGCGCATTTCTACGCGGACCCCGATGCCTGTCCGCCCCCCGGAGGCGAGCGCTGGTCTGCGCTGGTAGCGCGGGTCGGTGCGGCGATCGCCGCCCTGTCGCCCCGGCCGACGCTGGTCGTCACCCATGGCGGGGCCATGCGCGCCGCGCTGGCGCTGCTGTGCGGCTTCGACCAGCGCCAGATCTGGGCGATCGACCTGCCCTATGCCGCCCGTCTTACGCTGCGTCTCTGGCCTGGCGAGAAACCTTGGGCGCAGATCGCGGGGCTTGCGGCGTGAAGGGCCTCATCTTCGCGCTCCAGTTCTTGACGCGATTGCCTATGCCGCGGGTGGAGGCGGACGGGGCGGCGTTCGCCGCCGCGATGCGCTGCTTTCCGGCGGCGGGCCTGGTGGTCGGCGCGCTGGTCGCCGCCGCGGGATGGGCCGGCGCCTGGATCGATGCGTGGACCGGCGCGCTGCTGGCGCTGGTGGCGTGGGTCTGCGTAACTGGCGCGCTGCATCTGGATGGACTGGCCGATCTGGCCGATGCGACGAGCGCGGCGCACAAGAATCGCGAGCGGTTGCTGGCGGTGCTGGCCGATCCCCATGTCGGCGCCATGGGCGCCACCGCGGTGGCGTTGCAGGTGATCGCCAAGCTGGTGCTGCTCCATGGCCTTGTGGAATCGAAGGCATTCGCCGCGCTGCTGTTGATCCCCTTCGCCGCACGGATTGGGCCGCTGCTCTGGAGCCGCCGGCTGCCGCCTCTGCATGACGGCCTTGGCGCGCAATTCCGCGCGGTCATCCGCCCCGCCGATCTGGCGCTGTGGGGCGTCATGCTCCTCGCCGCCGCCTTCTGGATGCCGGCGCTGCTGGCCGTGGCGCCGTTGGCCGGATTGTGGGGCTGGTGGGTCCGGATGCGGATTGGCGGTATTTCCGGCGACAGCCATGGTGCGGGCATCGAACTGCTGGAAAGCGGCCTGTTGCTCGCAGCACTGATCCTGACGCGGGCGTCATGACGCGCTGGACCCATCATGGTGGCAAGCTGGACGAGGCGCGGCGATGGTTCGGCGAAGGCCGGGACCCGTGGATCGACCTGTCGACCGGGATCAATCCGCTTGGCTGGCCGGTGGAGAAAGCGCCTGCGATCGATTGGCGCGGCTTGCCCGGCGATGCGCTACTGGCCGAATTGGAGCAGAACGCTGCGCGGCATTTCAGCGTCGATCCGGCCCATTTATGCGCGTTGCCGGGGAGCGAGGCGGGATTGCGGCTGCTGCGCGGGATCATAGCCGGGAATGTCTTGCATGGCGCAGCCTGCTACCGCACCCATCGCGATATCCATCCCGACGGCCGCGCCTTCATCCCCGGCGTAGATGATCCGGCCTTGCTCGACGGCAATATCCTGCTGATCGCCAATCCCAATAATCCCGACGGCGGCTTGTTGGACAAGGTTCAACTGAACGCGCTGCTGGAGCGACAGACTTCGAGCGACGGCTGGCTGGTGCTGGACGAAGCCTTTGCCGACTGTCTGCCGGACATCAGCATGGCGGATCGCATTGCGGACGATCGGCGTCTCCTCATCTTCCGTTCCTTCGGCAAATTCTTCGGGTTGGCTGGCATACGGTTGGGATTTGTCATCGGGCCGCGCGCGACCATCGCGCGATTTCGCGAACGGCTGGGGAGCTGGCCGGTATCGACCGCGGCGTTGGTTATCGGGGCGGCCGCCTATGCGGATCGGGACTGGATCACTACCACCCAGGCACGCCTGATCGAACAGGCGGCAACGCTGGACGGATTGTTGCACGCACATGGCCTGTCTCCCCAGGGCGCTTGCCCCCTGTTCCGCCTGATCGTCACCGATGTCGCCGCGACGTTGTTTGCCCGTTGCGCCCGGCACGCGATCCTGACCCGGCCCTTCGACGAGAATGCAGGCTGGTTACGAATCGGTCTGCCTGCCGACGCGGCGGCGCTGGCGCGACTGGATCGGGCGCTGGAGGGTGGCTGAGCCCGTGGCCCTGCTGGCGCTGGCGATCGAGGGTGCGATCGGCTGGCCCCAGCCATTGTATCGGCGCATCGGCCACCCGGTCGGCGCCTTTGCGGCGATCATCGACGGGTGCGAGCGGGCCTGGAACCGAGCGGAATTGCCCGGTCGGCTACGACGCGTGGCGGGTATTGGTTGTCTATTGCTGCTGCTGATCGTCGCCATGGGGGCAGGGCTTTTGCTGGAGTGGGGCCTGAATGGGATTGGAGGACGCTGGGCCTGGATTTTCATCACGCTCTGCGCCGTGCCGGGCATGGCGGCAGGCAGCCTCTACCGGCATGTCCGCGCGGTGACGGAACCCTTGCAGGCGAATGATCTGGCTGCGGCCCGCACCGCCGTCGCCATGATCGTGGGCCGGGATACCGAAAGGCTCGACAGCGCGGGCATCGCGCGCGCCGCGATCGAGAGCCTGGCCGAAAGCTTTTGCGACGGCGTGGTGGCGCCGCTCTTCTGGCTGCTGCTGGGCGGGTTGCCGGGCCTGTGGGCTTATAAGGCTATCAACACCGCCGACAGCATGATCGGTCATCGCGAAGAACGGTGGCGCGCCTTCGGATGGGCGGCAGCAAGACTCGATGATTTGCTCAATCTCATACCCGCGCGGTTTGCCGGCCTGTTGCTTTGCCTGAGTGCGGGGCGAGGCTGGCGCATCATGCTGCGCGACGCGCGTCGTCACGCCTCTCCCAATGCCGGATGGCCGGAAGCGGCCATGGCGGGCGCTCTCGGCGTACGGCTGGCCGGGCCGATCGCCTATGATGGCGTGGCGCAGGACAAGCCGTGGATCGGATCGGGCCGAGGGGATCTCGCCGCCGCCGATCTCGAAGCTGCGCTGCGCCTTTATCTGCGCGCCTGCCTGCTGCTTGGATTGGCGGCTGCGCTCTTTGCATGGAGTGGCTTATGACGGTGCTATTGGTGCTGGGCGGCGCGCGATCGGGCAAGAGCCGCTATGCGCTCGCCCGTGCAGAAGCGATGCCGGGCGACTGTCTGTTCGTTGCGACCGCGCAGGCGCTGGACAGCGAAATGGACAGTCGTATCGCGCGCCACCGGGAGGAGCGCGGCGCACGCTGGCGCACGATCGAGGAGCCGGTCGCGCTGGATAGTATCGTGCGGACGGAAGCGCGGCCGGGCCGGGTGTTGCTGATCGACTGCCTGACCTTATGGGCGTCCAACCTGATGATGGCGGAGCGCGACATCGACGGAGCGGTGGATGCTCTCGTCATGGCGCTACGCCAGGCGCGGGGGCCGGTGATTTTGGTCGCGAACGAGGTGGGGCTGGGCATCGTCCCGGACAATGCGCTGGCGCGGCGGTTCCGCGACGTCGCGGGCACCATCAACCAGGCGGTGGCGACCTGTTCTGACGAAGCGGTTTTCCTGGCGGCAGGCTTGCCCCTAACACTGCGCTGACGGCGCCTTGCACTCTCCGCTTGGCAACAACAGTAACGATTGTTACTATGAGTCGAGATAAGAGAGGAGCCTCAAGGCCATGCCAGCCTATCCCCAGACCATTCATTTCGTCGGGTTGAACACACCTGTCGGCATCGAATGGGCGGCCCGCAATCTGGACGTTATCGGCGAAATCCCTGCCGGGATAGCCGGCGCCTTTTTCCGCGCCGTCCCGGACCCCTCCCATGCGCCGATGTTCGACGACGATATCGTCCTGTCGGGCGACGGCATGGTTGCCAAGTTCACCATCCAGGACGGCAAGGTGGATTACGCGATCCGCTATGTCGAAACCGAGCGCTACCGGCTGGAAAAGGACGCGCGGCGCGCGCTGTTCGGGCAGTATCGCAACCCGTTCACGGACGATCCCGTCGTTGCCGGCCGCGATCGTACGGTCGCGAACACCACGCCGGTCTGGCATGGCGGGCGGCTGTTCATGACCAAGGAAGACGGGCTGGGCTATGAGATCGATCCCGATACGCTGGAGACGATCGGTCGCTGGGACTATCATGGCGCCTTCACATCGCAGACCTTCACCGCCCATCCCCGCGTCGATCCGCAGACGGGAGAGATGTTCTTCTTCGGCTATGAGGCGGACGGCCTGTGTTCGACCAAGGTCGCCTATGGCGTGGCGGACCGCAATGGCAATCTGGTCAGCGAAATATGGTTCGATCAGCCCTATTGCTCGTCGATCCATGATTTTGCGATCACCGAACGCCACGCGATCTTCCCGGTCTTTCCGACCACGGCCGACCTGGATCGGCTGAAGGCCGGCGGCGCGCATTGGGCGCATCAGCAGGATCTGGACAGTTGGGTCGGCATCATGCCGCGCCATGGCATGGGTGCGGAGATGCGCTGGTTCCGGGGGCGACCGGGCGTGTCGGCCTTCCACATCGTCAACGCCTATGACGATGGCGATCTCGTCCATCTCGACCTCTGCCTGTCGGATACCAATGCGTTCGGCTTCATGCGGGAAGCGGGCGGCATCCGGCGCGACCAGCGGGAGATACAGGGCGGGTTGACCCGCTGGACCTTCGACCTGTCGAAGGAAGGGGACCGTTTCGGGGAACGGTTGGTCGGGCCGCCCGGTGACATGCCGCGCCTGCGCGACGCGGACCAGGGACGGCCCTATCGGTCGGCCTGGTATCTGTCGATGAACCCCCAGGGTGGTCCGCCGCTGCCGGGCGGGCCGGTCGGCTTCGCCTTCAACGCGCTATTGCAGATCGAGCCGGGTAACGGCCGCATCGACATGATGGGGCTGGAGTTCGGCATGGCCATCAGCGAACCGGTGCATGTGGCTTCCCCGGAAGCGGGACATGACGGCTGGCTGCTGATGGTGGTGGACCGTCAGGCGAGCGAGACAGAGTTCAGGTCCGAATTGTGGGTGGTCGATGCAGGCGCGATCGCGGCCGGGCCGATCGCGCGCGTGCCCATGCCCTTGCCGATGCGCGCGCAGGTCCATGGCGCCTGGGTGTCGGCGGCGCAATTGGCTTCGGCGCAAGGTAAAAAGGCCGCCTGATCGCTATGCGGCCCGCTTGACAAAATACTAACGATCGTTATTGATAAGCGAGAGAGGGGCGGTCTACGTCTGCCCCCTCCAACAAGAACTGCAACGCGCAAGCCGGCCGCCGGTATGGGCGAGAGGATGACATTATAAGGCAGGTGCAAAGCACCGCCCGACCGGAACCTGCGACATGCGGGGCCGGTGTCGCCCTTTCCATGCCATGAGCTGCAAGAGAGGGAGGAAGACCAAGATGTCCGACTGGAAACGCATATTTCGAGGCCATGTGGCGGGGTGGGCGCTGGCGAGTGCGATGATCGCTGCGCCGGCTCTGGCGCAGGATGCGACCGTACCGGCCGACGCGCCCGCACAGGCAGCGGATCAGGCCGGCGGGGCCGCCGACATCATCGTCACCGCCCAGTTCCGGGCCCAGAATCTTCAGGATACGCCGATCGCGATCACCGCGGTATCGGCCGATACGCTGGCGGCGCGCAGCCAGACCAGCGTCACAGACCTCGGCCAGTTCGCGCCCAATGTCGCGCTGGCCCCCGCGACCAGCATCCAGGGCAATGCCGTGGCCGCGTTCATCCGCGGGGTCGGCCAGCTCGACGCAAGCTTCGCGCTGGAGCCGGGCGTCGGCATCTATATCGACGATATCTATTACGGCACGACCTTCGGCGCGGTCATGGACCTGACCGACCTGGAGCGGGTCGAGGTGCTGCGCGGGCCGCAGGGCACACTGGCTGGCAAGAACAGCGTCGGCGGCGCGGTAAAGCTGTTCAGCAAGAAGCCGGATTCGACGCCGGGGGGCTTTGTCGAGGCGACCTATGGCCGGTTCGACCGGCTGGAATTGCGCGGCAGCGCCAATGTCCCACTGACCGACGACCTGTTTCTGCGGGTGTCGGGCGTGTCGAAGAATGTCGACGGTTATATGAAGCTGCTCGACTATGGCTGCGTCAATCCAGCGTCCGGCATTCCGCCCAGCAGCGGCAACAAGAATTGCCAGATCGGCACCGAAGGCGGCATCGACGTGATGGCGCTGCGTGCCGCACTGCGCTACGCGCCGGCCGGATCGCCGCTGGAAATCAATGTCGTCGCCGACGTATCGAAGGACAAGAGCGAGACGGTCGCGACCAAATTGCTCTATGCCGATAACCCGTCGGTGCGCAGCTATGTCGCGGGCGATCCCACAGCCGGCATCCCGTTCGACAGCCGTTTCCTGACCGGGGACAAAAGCTATACCTCCTATGCCACCTATGCGACGGGGGGCAACTATACGACGGTGTTCGGCATCCCGACCCAGATCGCGCCGGGCGGCTTCACCGCCAGCCCGACCAGCACCGTCAAGGCCTGGGGCCTCTCCGGCACGATCGATTATGACCTGTCCGACAGTCTGAAGCTCAAGTCGATCACCGGCTATCGCAGCGCCGATGGCACCAGCGCGATCGACGTGGACGGATCGCCGCTCGCCATTCTGCTGCAGGAATTCACCTACGACCATGAGCAGTTCACGCAGGAACTGCGCCTCAGCGCCAATTTCAATGACAAGGTCGACCTGACCGTCGGCGGTTTCTATTACAAGGCGACCGATACGATCCAGGGCCGTAGCCAGATCCCGACTCTGTTGTTCGATTTCCTGGCGGACGATGTCGTCAAGAATCGCAGCGCATCGGTTTTCGCCCATGGCGAGTTTCATGTGACAGACGCCTTCAACATTATCGGCGGGCTGCGCTACACCGACGACAAGAAGAGCTATCGCTATTCGCGCCGCAACGTGGACGGCACGCTGCCCAGTGGCGCCTTCTTCACGCCCAATTTCCTGCTCGTCGGGCTGGACGGGCTGACCGGCACCTTCAAGGGCAATCGGGTCGATTATCGCATCGGCGTCAATTATCGCTGGTCCGACGAACTGATGACCTACGCCCAGCTATCGACCGGCTTCAAGGGTGGCGGTATCAACCCGCGCCCGTCGGCGCCCGACCAGGTCCAGACCTTCGGTCCGGAAAAGCTGACCACCTATGAAGCCGGGTTCAAGGCCGATCTGCTCGGCCGAATGCTGCGCCTGAACGGCGCGGTGTTCCTCAACAAATATAACGACATGCAGCTGGTGCGCTATCAGTGCCCGGAAAGCGTCGTCCTGTCCTGCTCGGTGCCGTCCAATGCGGGCGATGCGGAAGTGTTCGGATGGGAACTGGAAGCGCAATTGCGTCCGGCGGACGGCCTGTCGTTCGATGCGTCGGTCGGCTATCTGGACTTCGATTACAAGAAGATCACTAATCCCGCGACCTTGGTTACCAAGGATATGATCGCGCCCTTCATCAGCAAATGGCAACTGTCGGCGGGCGTGCAATATGAAGCGGACCTCGGCGGCAACGGCACGCTGACGCCGCGGATCGACTGGTCCTGGCGGTCGAACTTCTATTATAACTCGGTCAACAATCCCTATAATCTGATCGACGCGCCCAGCTTGGTCAATGCGCGGCTGACCTATCAGGCGGCCGACAAGGACTGGTCGCTCAGCGTCGGCGTGACCAATGTATTCGACAAATTCTATTATAATGGCGTAGCGGAAAATGTCGGCACCTTCGGGGTCGTCACGGGCACGGTCGGCCGGCCGCGCGAATGGACGGCCACGGTCAAGAAGAGCTTCTGATCTTTTCTGCAGGGATAGGGGGAGGAGGGCTCGTCCGCGGACGAGCCCTCCTTGCGTCAGGCAGCGACCGCTTCGCCGGCTTCGGTGCGGGCAAGACGATCGACGAGGCGCGTGAACAGTGTCACGCCGCGATCATGGACGGTGGGCATGATACGCGGCGCAGGCGTGCGATCGATCACGCGCTGCTGCGCTTCGATCATCAGCTTGTCCTCGGCAAAGGCCATGTCGGCCAGGCGCATCAGCATGTCGCGGACGGCTTCGTCGCCATGGTTGCGATGCGGTCCCCAGGAAAAGAAATAACGCGCCGTCCGGTCGCCGGTCGGCGTCACCGCCTGGCTGGTGAAGGTCACCGCGCCGATCGCCTCGTCATAATCGGGCCGTTCGAAGCCGCACCGTTCTGCCGTGCCAGCCGCAAAGCTGCCGCTCCACATCAGCAGCACGCCGGGCAACAGGAAGTCGTAGCTTTGCCAGCTATCGATCGGTGCATCGCTTTGGCGCCCGCCCGGTCCATGGGTGCCGACCACCCAGCGCTCGAAACGCACCCCCCGGTCCAGCGGCAGGAGACGCGGGCGTTCCTCTGCAAATTCCGGCCCTGCGCCGAAACTCTTGGCATGGACATAGCTCAGATGGCTGAAGTCCAGCAGATTGTCGTTGATAAGCCGGGCTTCGGCCGCATAGTCGAGAAAGCCGCGCCCCAATATATAGTCGGGGTCGTCAAAGCCGACCGCCGGCGGGATCAGCGCCGGGTCCGCCAGTGCGGGATCGCCCATCCAGATCCAGACCCAACTGTGGCGCAGTGCGACGGGATAGGTGCGCAGCCGCGCCTGCGGCGGGATCATCTCCTGCCCCGGTATCTGCACCACCGCGCCGTCCGCATCGAACAACAGGCCATGATACATGCAGCGCAGCCGCGCGCCCTCGCAGCGGCCGAGCGACAAGGGAGCAAGGCGATGGACGCAACGATCCTCGCACGCGACCAGCCGGCCGTCCGCCGACCAGAGTGCGATAGGGTCATTCAGGATCGATACGGCCATCGGCTTGTCGGGCTCCAGATCCTGCTCCCAGGCGGCGACATACCAGGCGTTGCGGACATAGGTCATTTCGACTCTCCCTCATTTATTGAACAATGTTCAATGAACGTTGTTCAATTGTCAAGGCGCGCGCCATGGGGCAAGAAGGGTCGGTGAAGATCAGGCAGGAAGAGATTGTCGAGGCGGCGCTGACGCTGGTGGACGAACAGGGGTTGGGGGCGCTCAACATGCGCGCGATCGCGGCGCGGTTGGGCGTGCAGGCTTCGGCGCTCTACTGGCATTTCCCATCCAAGACGGTGCTGATGCGGGCGATGGCGCAAAGCTTTCATGCGCGCGCCCTGGTTGCGGCCGGCACGGGTGCGGCCAGGGATTGGCGGCACTGGTTGCTGGACTATGGTGCGGCCTTGCGCCGCGCGCTGCTCAACCATCAGGGATCGGCGCTGCTCTGCGCCACGGCGCGGCCCGCGCCGGACACGGCAGCGGCAGCGGCCGATCTACTGTCCGCGCCGTTGGTGGCGCAGGGGCTGTCGCGCGCCCACGCGCTCAGTTGCCTCGCGTCGATCAATGCGCTTGTGCTGGGCTGGGCGGTCTATGAACAGAGCGAGGCGATGCACGATCATCTGGCCGAGATGATCGGCTTTGACGAGAGTTTCGCGTTGGGGCTGGAAGCGATGGTGTCGGGCTTCCGTGTCGATTGACCCGTTGCAATAATTATAACGTTCGTTATGATGAAGTGGTCAGTCAAGGCCAGCCGCATGGTCCAGCAAGGGTGCGGTGGCGACATGCAGAAGAGGATAGACCATGACTCCCGACGCCATCCGCATCGCCCATCCCGATAAGCTGTTCATCGGCGGCGCCTGGATCGATTCGACCGGCGACGGCGTGATCGAGATCGTCTCGCCCAATAGCGAGGAGGTCGTCGCGCGGGTCGTTGATGGCACGGAGACGGACATGGATCGTGCCGTCGCCGCCGCGCGCAAGGCGTTCGATGAAGGACCATGGCCGACCATGGCCCCCGCCGAACGTGGTGCGATCGTAAAGCGCGTGGGCGCGGAACTGGAGAAGCGCGCGCCCGAACTGGCGGCGGCCTGGACCGCGCAGGTTGGCGGGCTCGCCAGCTTCGCGCCGATCATGACCGGTGGCGCGACCGCGACCCTGATGGCGATCGCCGGCTATGCCGAGACCTATCCCTTCGTGGAGCGGCGACCCTCGCACATGGTCAATACCGCGATCGTGGTGCAGGAGCCCGCAGGCGTGGTCGCTGCGATCGCGCCCTGGAACGCGCCCTATGGCATCATGTCGGCCAAGGTCGCCTATGCGCTGGTCGCGGGTTGCACCGTCATCATGAAACCATCGCCCGAAACCCCGCTGGAAGCCTATATCATGGCCGAAGCGGCAGAGGCGGCGGGCGTGCCGGCGGGCGTCGTCAATCTGGTCGCGGCCGGACGCGATGCGTCCGACCATCTGGTCCGCAATCCCGGCATTGACAAGGTGACCTTCACCGGATCGACGCTGGCGGGCAAGCGGATCGGCGAAGTGTGCGCTGGCCGCGTCGCACGCTGCACATTGGAGCTGGGTGGCAAGTCGGCAGCGATCGTCCGCGACGATTTCCCGATCGAGGTCGCTGCCGCAATCCTGGGCAACACCATCACCATCATGAGCGGGCAGGTCTGCGCGATGCTGAGCCGCGCGATCGTGTCCAGGCACCGGCATGACGAGCTGGCCGACGCCATTTCCAAGGTGATGCAGGGTATCCGCATCGGCCATAGCGACGCGCCCGACACCCAGCTTGGCCCCGTCGCGATGAAGCGGCAACTGGAACGGGTGGAGGACTATATCGCCCTGGGTCGGGAGAGCGCCGATCTGGTGACGGGCGGCAATCGTCCGGCGCATCTGAACAAGGGCTATTTCATCGAGCCGACCCTGTTCGCCAATGTCGATAACGCCAGCCGCATCGCGCAGGAGGAGATTTTCGGTCCGGTGCTCTGCCTGATTCCCGCCGAAGATGAGGAGGATGCGATCCGTATCGCCAACGACAGCAGCTTTGGTCTGAACGGATCGGTGCTGACCAACGACGCCGATGCCGCTTATCGCATCGGCCGGCGCATCCGCGCGGGCGGCTTCGGGCAGAATGGCATGAAGCTGGAATTCGGCCTGCCCTTCGGCGGCTTCAAGCAATCGGGCATCGGTCGCGAAGGCGGGGTGGAAGGCTTGCAGCCCTATCTGGAAACCAAAACGATCCTGCTCGACGCCGCGCCCGCGGGGTTCTGACCATGATCGCATTGAACGGGCAGGGGCGCGGCACCGGGGCGGCGTTCACTGCCGCCCGGATCATCTTCGGCGGCTGGTTCCTGTTTTCGGGGGTGGAATATTTCACCCCCTTCGACCTTCAGCCGCTGGGCAATACGCCGCTGGCGCAGGAATTCACGCTGGCGCTGATCCATAGCGGCCTGTTCGCCTGGATCAAGCTGATGGAGGTGGTCGCCGCGCTGCTGATATTGGCCAACCGGGGGGTGCTACCCACGGCGCTGGCCTGCGTCCCGCTCAACATCGTGATCGGCTACTGGAATTTCGTGCTCGATCCCGGCGTGGTCGAATATGCGTTCGGTATCGTAACGCTGGTACTGAACGCGATATTGCTTTGGCCTTGGCGGCGAGAGTTGATCGGGTTGCTGCGCTGGTAGGCCAATTTATTCCGTTCGGTTCGAGCCTGTCGAAAAGCATAGCGCAATGTTCTCGACAAGCTCGAACCGAACCGGGGCTATTCGAAAAACGCCACCGCGCGCACTTCGATACTTGAGCGCGTCTTCGTGTCGGGCAGGCTGCTGTCGTGAAAGGCGGTGTGCGGGCATCGCCAGGTCACATTATGATCGCTGTCCTGGAATTTGAACAGCAGCACATCGTCAGCCGCCATGTCGGAAAAATACCACCAGCGATGCCGGTCGCGATGGCGGAAGATGGAGGCCGCGATCATCTGATCTTCGCCTGGGACCGGCGCGGTCAGCGCGTCGCCGGTCGGCAATTCGTCCACCACGAACAATGTGTTGGACGTCGCTTCCTCGTCGGACACGGTGCGCCCGTCGCATACCGCCAGCGGCCAGTCCTGTGGACCGGGGGTGAAGGTGCGCCAGAAGCTGACGCAAACATAGCGCTTATAGCCGGGGCCGTCGGGAAAGGCGGCGGCGTAGGCCCGTTCGGCGGCCCGGCGGCCGGTAATCTCATTATAATCGACATGGGCCTCGCCCGCGGGCGGCTGGATGCCGCCTTCATGGCGGTAATTCTCGACCTTTTCCTGCGCACGGGCCGTCAGGTCGGCGGAGGTGCGGATCATCCAGCCCCCTGCCGACACGCCACTCGCGCCGGTTAGCGCGCGGATCGCTTCTTCACATTCGCGCAGATAGAGACGATCGACCTCCTCCTTGTCGAAGAAGTCGGTGATTGCGCTAGGGTGTTTGCCCAGCATGAAGCCGTGGGTGTCGAAACGGAAATGATCGCGGATCGGCATCCCGTCGCGCACGACCATGCGGTGATCGCCATAGCGGCCGGTGTTGATCTCGACCCCGCGCGACACGTAGCGCCGGGTGATGAAATCGCCTTCATCGAGATAGCGGATCAGCGCGGGCGCCTGCCGCGCGCTATCCTCGACATCGGCTGCGATCGGCAGGCTGGCCATCAGTCGACTTCCTCTGGCAGCGCGCCTATGACCGACTTGACCTCCAGAAATTCCTCCAGCCCGAACTTGCCGAATTCGCGGCCATTGCCCGACTGTTTATAACCGCCGAACGGCATGTCGAAGGCGAGGCCGCCGGCATTGACGAATACGGCGCCCGCGCGAATGCGGCTGACGAACTTGCGCGCGTGGGCGGGATCGCCCGCGACATAGGCGCCCAGGCCGTAGGGCGTGTCGTTGGCGATGCGGATGGCGTCTTCATCGTCTTCATAGGGCATGAGGACGAGGACGGGACCGAAAATCTCCTCCTTCGCGATCGTCATGTCCGGCGTGACATTGGCGAAGACGGTGGGACGGACATAGCTGCCCTCGCTCAACCCTTCGGGACGGCCGGGGCCGCCGGTGACGAGGGTCGCGCCTTCGTCGATGCCGGTCTGGATCAGGCGCTGGATGCGGTCCCATTGCCGCTGGCTGACGACCGGGCCGATATGGTCGCCCTCGACCTGCGGATCGCCGACCTTCTTGGCGGCGAACAATGCGCCGACCTTTTCCGCCGCTTCGTCATGCTGGGACTTGTGGACCAGCATCCGGGTGGGCGCGACGCAGCTCTGGCCGCTGTTGAGCAGCACACCGCCGACCCCGCCGGGGAGCGCCTTGTCGAGCGGCGTGCCTTCCAGGATAATGTTGGGCGATTTGCCCCCCAGTTCCTGCGCAACGCGCTTCACCGTGTCGGCCGCGTTCTTGGCCACCATAATGCCCGCACGGGTCGATCCGGTGAAGCTGACCATGTCGATGTCGGGATGTTGGGCGAGCGCGGTGCCGACGCCTTCGCCATCGCCCTGCACCAGATTGAACACACCTGGCGGCACGCCTGCTGCATCCAGAATCTCTGCGAAAATGGCGGCGCAGCTAGGCGCTTCTTCCGAAGGTTTCAGGATCATGGTGCAGCCCGCCGCCAGCGCCGGGCCGACCTTGGCCACGATCTGGTTCATCGGCCAGTTCCACGGCGTGATGAGCGCGACCACGCCGATCGCTTCGCGCACCACCCGGTTGTCGCCGATCTTCTCGGAAAATTCGTAATTCTTCAGGGCATTGAGCGCCTGTCCCAGATGCCCCAGACCCGATCCCGCCTGCGCCGTCTGCGCCATGGAGATGGGGCAGCCCATTTCGGTGGCGATGGCGCGGGCGATGTCGGGCACTCGTTTCTGATATTCGGCGACGATCCGTTCCAGCAGCGCGGCACGTTCCTCGCGGCTGGTCTGGGAAAATGTCTCGAACGCACGGCGCGCGGCGACGACGGCGGCATCGACATCGGCAGCGGTGCCCAGGATCAGGTCGGCGGCGCTCTGGTCGGTGGCGGGGTTGATGACGGTGATGGTGCGGCCGCCCTGGCTGTCGGCCCACTGGCCATCGATATAATGTTGCTGCGTGTTGGGCATGGGAAATCCTTATGCGGGAAGAAGGCCGAGTTCGGCGTCGGTGGCGGGCGCGCCCCATTTGTCGCGCGGGGGCAGCGGGCGGCTGTCCCAGCGGGGGTCGAGTGCGAAACTGGAGATGGCGCGGCCTTCGGGCAGGCGACCATTGCCGCTGCCCTGACTGTAATCATAATAGAGCGTCATCAGTTCCCGATGGCTATGATGGCGCTGCGCTAACGGATGCGACAGGCAGGCCTCGCGCCAGCGCAACAGGCGGGTCAGATGCTGGGGGATCTGATAGGCTTCATAATAGTCGAGGAACCAGAGCCGCTTGAACATCGGCGTGAAGGCGACCTCCGCCCAGCCGAACCGGTCGAACAGATAGTCGCCATTCGGGGCGTAGTGGCGCAGATAGTCGTCCAGCCGCATATATTGCGCGTCCACTTCCGCCTTATGCTCCTCGCGCATGGCCGGATCGCGGTTGAGGATCATGCGGTATCCCGCGCCGGTGAACTGCCCGTCGGTTGCGCACAGCATCGCTTCGACCGCATGTTCATAGGGGTCTTGCCGCGCCACCGGCGGATCGGGGAAACGATCCTCGACATAGCGCATGATGACCATGCTCTCCTTCAACGTGGCGCCATTTTCCAGCTCCAGCGCCGGCAGCGCGGTGGTGCCGCGCGTCTTGGCGAGCAGCCAGTCGGGGCGGGGCTGCGCTATGTCGATCTCATGATCGGCCATGATGCCCTGCAATCCCTTCAGATCGAGCAGCAGCTCGATCCGTTCGGAAAAGGGGCAGCCGGGAATATGGTACATGCGCAGTCGTCCCGCGGCCGGTTCATCCTGCCAGCCCATGGATCAGGCCGCCGTCGCGGTGGGACGGGGCGGCATTTCGCTCTTGGATTTGGCGAACATGGCCTGCGCTGCCGGGCGGGCATTGATGCGATCGATCCAGGCGACCAGATGCGGCGTCGCCTCCCTGTTGACGATGTCGGCATAGCCAAACTGCATCCCGTTCGCGATCGCGAAGTTGCAGACATCGGCCAGCGTATAGTCGTCGCCCGCCAGCCAGGGGCTCTGCGCCAGCCGCTGTTCCAGTCGGTCGATCGACACGCGAATCTTGCGCATTTCCTCGTCCAGCACCGCCTGGGGGAAGCCGGCGCGGGCGCTGCGCCACTTGGCTCGCTGTTCGGGGATGGGGATATGTTTCAGCTTCTCCTCGAACTCGGCGTCGGACAGCTTGCGCGCCATCGGGCCGATCATCCGTTCCCAGCCGATGGTGGACACGCACCAGCAGAAATATTCATCCACCCATTTGGTCCAGACGCGCATCTCCGTGATCTGCACCGGATCGGTCGGGCGCAAGCGCGTGGCATTCGGAAAGGCATCCTCCAGATATTCGCAGATCACCGTCGATTCGGTGATGATATGGCCGTCATGGTCCAGCGCCGGCACCTGGCCGCGCGGGTTGATCGCCTTGAACCAATCCTCATGATGTTCGAACCGGGTCGGGTCGACGAAGCGGGGCGTGAAATCCAGCCCCTTTTCATACAGGGCCAGCAGGGGCTTCAGGCTGTTGGCAGCCGGACCGAAGCTGTAGAGCGTCAACATGCGCTGTTCATCCTCACCTTATGGTTATGGCGTCTGGTGCGCCTTCAGGCATGAAACTGGCCATCGATCCGGCAGGCCGCAAGTCGTCTGTCGATACTATCAGCGGAACTACCCGGCAGCGCGGGCTGCTTAACCTGTCAGTTTCAATGATAGCGCCGCCACTCGTCTTGCGGTGGAGTCAAGGCTTTGCTTTGGATGGTGACAAGAAAAGCCGGAGAGAATGATGCTGGAACTGCTGACGTCGGAGACGCCCAACGGGTGGAAGGTGTCGATCCTGCTGGAGGAACTGGGCGAGCCCTATAAGGTGACGCCGATTTCGCTGACCGATCGCGTCCAGAAACGGGACTGGTATGTCGCGCTCAATCCCAATGGCCGCATCCCGACGTTGCTCGATCATGACGCTGGCGATTTCGCCATCTTCGAATCTGGTGCGATCCTGCTCTATCTGGCGGAGAAATACGGCCGCTTCATCCCCACCGACGCGCAGGACCGCAGCCGTGTCATCCAGTGGGTGATGTGGCAGATGTCCGGCCTCGGCCCGATGATGGGGCAGGCGACTGTTTTCAACCGCTATTTCGACGAGAAACTGCCATCGGTGATCGACCGCTATGTGCGTGAAAGCCAGCGCCTGTTCGGCGTGATGAACACGCACCTCGCGACCCGCGATTATCTGATCGGCGACTATTCGATCGCCGACATTGCCTGCTTCCCCTGGGTGCGCGGCCATGACTGGGCCGGCGTTGACATGGGCGGTTTCCCCAACCTTCAGCGCTGGTTCGACAGGATTGCAGCGCGGCCCGCGGTGCAGCGCGGGCTCCTCATCCCCACCCCGCCGACCGACGAAGACATGGCGGAGAAGACCACGAAGCAAGGAAAGACTATCCTCGCGTGAGCGCCTTCCTCCAGCGGATCGTCCGCATCGAATGGGGGCATTGCGACCCCGCCGGCATCGTCCATGCCCCGAGATATTTCGACATTTTCGGCGAGAGCACCATGCTGCTGTTCGAGCATGCCGGCCTGCCCAAGAAGCGGCAGATGCTGGCGACCATGCCCTTCGCCGGCTTCCCGATGGTCGATGTGTCGGCGCGCTTTTTCGTGCCGACCGCCTATGGCGACGACACGCTGGTGGAGGCCGACGCGCCGGTCTTCGGCAACAGCAGTTTCACCGTGGCGCACCGATTGTCGCTGGACGGGCGGCTGTGCGTGGAATGTGTCGAAAAGCGGGTATGGACAGCGCCCGACGCCAGCCGACCGGGGGGATTGCGGGCGGAGCGGGTGCCGGATGCCGTCAGGGCGTTGTTCGCCAAATAGCAACAAACGCTCGTGCAGTGCCAGCCGCTTCTCGACACGCTCGAAGCGAACGGAGATCATGGCCTTATCCACGTTCAGCGCCCGGCAAGCCTGACCACGCCATAGCGTCCCCTGCAAAAAAGGGAGATGCGTCATGGAGCAATCATTCGGCCTTTCCGACAGGCGCAGCCTGATCGCGGCATTGGCGCTGTTGCCGCTGGCCGCCTGCGCCACGCCGATGGGCCGCTATACGGTTGAGGATGCCGTGCGCCGCCTGCTCCAACTGTCAAGCGAGCGGGCCTTTGCCCGGCTGACCGAACCGGGCGGCTTCTATGACGACCAGTTGACGCGCATCGTCCCGCCCGACCTGAGCGGCGGCAAAGGCGGCGCGGTGCTGTCTGCACTGCTGCGCACCAATGCGGTGCGCAATCAGGTTGCGCGATCGCTGAATGATGTCGCGGTCGACCTCGCCGATAATGCGACCCCGATCGTGATGGACGCGGTGCAGCGCATGACATTGGCCGACGCCGTGTCGGTGCTGCGTGGCGGGCCGACAGCAGCGACGGACCTGCTGGCGCGCGAAGCGCGCGGCTCGGTGGTCGAAGCGTTGCTACCCGGCGCGTCGCGCGCGTTGCGGTCGGACATGTTCGAAATGCTGTCTGCCGCGCTTTCCGCCAGCGGCGGCCGGGATTATGCGGCGCTGGCCGACAACGTCTCCGGCCAGATCGGCGACGCGATATTTCGGGCGATCGGGCGCGAGGAGGCGGAGATTCGCCGCGATCCGGGCGCCACGCGCGACCCGATCCTGATGGCGTTGCTGCGCTAGTTTGGTGGGGCGATTCCCCCGGTAAATCGCTTAGGCCTTGATTTCGACGCCGGGAAATGGTGTCGCTTCGTCCCATGGAACAGAAATATCCCGGTGTCGCCGCCATCCCCTGGGATCAGCCCGCGACCATGATCGACCTGGACGGCAAGCCGCCGCTGATCGGCACGATTCGCGACTGTGCCGTCCATTTCGGCCTCTACAAGCCCGAAGCCAAGGCGCAGGCGCGCGTGTTGCTGACCCAGCCTGTCCATCGCGAGGGGCGCAAGACGCGCACCTGGCTGCTGGAGCCGGATGAGATTGCGGCGCTGGCTGATCGACTGAAGCGCGAGACCAACTGAGCGTCACCTGTCAGGCGGCGACGCTCTCCGTCTCCGCCACCAGCTTGGCGAGGCGCGCGGCGCTGACGTCGTCCAGCGGCGCGAACAGCAGCAGGCGCTGGCCCGGCGCTTCCTCGATCGCATAGCTGGTGTGGCGGAACATGATTTCACCCACACCGGGCATGTCGGCGATGTTCGTGTCCTCGAAATGCGCCATGATCTCCGATTCCTGCCAATAAAGCTGGAAAAATTCGGACTGTTCCATCATGTCGGCGATGATGCCTTCGAACACTTCCGGCTGGGCGGTGCGGCTATAGTCCCATTTGAAACGGGCGATCAGCCGGCGGCACATGTCCTGGAATTTCTCCGGGTCGGCGCGGTAGCGCGGGTTCAGCATCAGGATGCGGAACAGGTTGCGCTCCTCCCGCGGCAATTTGCTGTAATCGCGAAAAGCCCGACCGACGAGCCGGTTCCAGCCGATCACCGTCCAGTCCTCCACGATCACCAGCGCCGGGATCGACAAGGCATCCATCAGATGCTGGGTGCCGGCATGGATCGTTTCGTCCGGCCGGCGCGCCAATGGCGGCGGACGATGCTGGGCCAGGGCAAAGAGGAATTCGCGCTCGTTGGCGCTCAGGCGCAGGGTGCGGCTCAATCGTTCCAGCATCGGCGCGGATAGCTGGACTTCCCGCCCTTGCTCGAACCATGTGTACCAGGTCACGCTCATCCCCGCGAGCGTCGCCACCTCCTCGCGCCGCAGGCCGCGGGTGCGGCGGCGTTCGCCGGCGGGCAGGCCGACCTCGACCGGGGCCAGCTTCGCCCGCGCGGCTTTCAGGAACCGCGACAATTCTTCCCTTTGTGCCATGCCTTATCCAGTTACTCGCAATAATGGGACATCCACCGGCCTTCTTGCGGGCCGTCGCCTCTGCAAGACCCTGTGGTCTGCGATCGGCAGCATAGCCGAGACTGGACAGGAGAGTAAGATTGGCTGGCAAGCTATTTGTGACCTGCGCGGTGACCGGGAGTTCGCCGATCCCGGCGCACCCCAATTTCCCCTTCCGCCCCGATCATGTCGCGGCCGAAGCGCTGGCGGCGGCGGAGGCGGGCGCGGCGATCATCCATCTGCATGTGCGGGATCGCGAGACTGGCGACCCGTCACAGGCGCTGGACGATTATCGCGAGGTCGTCGGCCTGATCCGCGCCAAGAACAACGAAGTGATCCTGAACGTCACCACCGGGCCGGGCTGTACCTGGATGCAGGGGGATGAAGATCCCGCCGTCTGCGGCCCCGGCACCTTGATGTTCACCGCCGAACGGCGGCTGGAACATATTCTCGATCTCAAGCCCGATATGTGCACGCTCGATATCTGCACGATGCAGCTATGGGGTGGGGTGGCGATCAACCTCGACCCCATGATCACCAAGATGGGGCATATGATCCAGGACGCCGGGGTGCTGCCGGAGATCGAATGTTTCGAGGCGGGCGACTTCGTCTTCGCCGACGATCTGATGGCCAAGGGCGCCATTCCCAAGAATGTGCCCTTCACCTTCGTTCTGGGCACCAAATATGGCCTGCCCGCGACCACCGAGGCGATGCTCTATTCCAGGAACCAGATTCCGCGCGGCGCGCAGTTCACCGGCTTTGGCGTCAGCCGTCACAGCTTCCCCATGGCGGCGCAGTCCGCGCTGCTGGGTGGCAATATCCGCGTGGGATTCGAGGATACGATCTACCTGCGCAAGGGCAGGATGGCGCAGGACAATGCCGACCTGGTGCGCTGGGGCGTCGAAATCATCGAACGCATCGGCGCGGATGTCGCCAGTGCCGGCGAAGCGCGGGCGATGCTGGGCCTGAAACAATAAGGGAGAGGATCGATATGACACAGACAGCAGCAGCGCCCATGGGCGACGTCAGCGGCCGCACGGCCTTCATCACCGGCGGCGCGAACGGCATAGGCCTAGGGATAGCCCGCGCGCTGGTGCGGGCCGGCGCCAATGTGGTTATCGCGGACATTCGCGAGGACGCCCTGGCGCAGGCGAAGGCCGATCTGGCCGCCGATGGACAGGTGGAAACCGTGCAACTGGACGTCACCGACCGTGCCGGTTTCGCCCGCGCCGCCGATGCGGCGGAGGCGCGCTTCGGCAAGATTCACATCCTGATCGGCAATGCCGGCGTGGGTGTGATGGGGCCGGTGCTGAACGCGCGTTTCGACGATTGGGACTGGGGCATGGGCGTCAATCTGGGCGGGGTCATCAACGGTCTGGTCACGATCCTGCCGCGCATCAAGGCGCATGGCGAGGGCGGGCAGATCGTCACCACATCGTCCCAATCGGCGCTGATCCCGATCGGCTATTCGGCCATCTACACCGCGGCCAAGGCGGCCGTACTGGGCATTTCCGAGGCCATTCGCGGCGAACTGGCGGCGGAGAATATCGGCGTCTCCGCCTTCATGCCCGGCCCGGTGCAGAGCAATATCGCGCATAGCGGCGAACTGCGTCCCGCCGAATATCGCGAGGATAGCGGCTATCGCCAGCGCGAGGAGGAACTGGAAAAGCGGCCCGTGTCGCCGCTTTGGATGAGCGCGGACGAGGTTGGCGAACGGGTGCTGGCCGGCATCCGTGCCAACGACCTCTACATCCTGACCCACCCCGAATTCGCCGCCGGGATGCGGACGCGCTTCGACGCGATCCTGGCGTCCTTCCCCGATGAGACGATCAATCAGGACCGGGCGAAGGAAATCGGCTTCCTGCTCGGCAATCCGGTGTTCGACGACCAGTTGGCGCGGCGCAAGGCGAGGGAACTGGCGGCATGACGCAGGTTGCGGGGCGCACCGCCTTCATCACCGGCGGAGGATCGGGCGTGGCGCTGGGCCAGGCAAAGGTCTTCGCGCAGGCGGGATGCAAGGTGGCGATCGCCGACATCCGGCAGGATCATCTGGACGAGGCGATGGCCTGGTTCGAGAGGCGCGAACTTGCGGTGATGGCGGTAAAGCTGGATGTCACCGACCGCGCCGCCTATGCCCGCGCCGCCGACGATGTCGAGGCAAAGCTGGGGCCGGTCGAGTTGCTGTTCAACACGGCGGGGTATCGATCTTCGGCTCGCTCCAGAACGCCACCTATGACGATTGGGACTGGCAACTGGACGTCAATCTGAAGGGGGTCATCAACGGCATCCAGACCTTCGTGCCGCGCATGATCGAGCGGGGCAAGGGCGGGCATATCGTCAACACCGCGTCGATGTCCGCCTTCGTCGCGCTCAAGGGGACCGGCATCTATTGCACCTCCAAGATGGCGATCCGGGGCCTGAGCGAATGCCTGGCGCTGGACCTGGCCGATCATGGCATCGGCGTATCGATGTTGTGTCCCGGCGCGGTCAACAGCAATATCCATGAAGCGGTGCTGACCCGGCCGGCGCATCAGCAGAATAGCGGATATTATGGTGCAGACCCCGAAGTGATGGCGCATCTCAAACGGGTGATCGCGGTCGGCATGGAGCCGGAAGTTCTGGCCCAATATGTGCTGAAGGGCGTGGAGGCGAACCAACTCTACATCCTGCCCTATCCGGAATTTCACGGCACGCTGGAGGAGATACACGGACGGGTGATGGCGGCAGTCGCGCGGCCCGAAGACGATCCCGACTATGAAAAGCGCGTCGCCCATGGCGTGCCGGGCGGCGAGAAACGGGAAAAGGTCGACAGCTGAAAATGCCTCTGGCCGGGTGGATAAAGGGGGCCGCCCGGTCAGCTTTTTCGGGAGATTTCAGTGGATGCCATGGTGTCTATCACCAGCTCCATTGGATATGCCCCACCAAGCAAGGCGGGTCAGGCAGAACATCCTTTTAGCCTGTAGTCCTGGTTCATTTCACTTATCGGTTGGGCGTTGGGCAACAAGCAAGATCCAGTCTTCGAACAATGTTGCTTCATCGACGCCTTCCAAATTCAAAAAATCGCGATTTTCTTCTAATAATGCCATGGTTTCTTGTGTTGGAAGCTGCTTATGCTCCTTTATGATCTCAAGACCGGCGTCGACAACATATCTGATAAGTTCTGCATGAGTAACTTTGTTCAATTCTTCAAAATACTGCATGCTCCAAGAAGAAACCTTATGCTCTTCGACAAGATTGGTGAAATCCTTTCGGAGATGCGCCCATGGAAATTTTTCTGGCCCAAAGTCATCAAATAAATGATGTCCGACATTGGAGTAGAATAGGGGGCAGGTATCGAGAAGGAAGTAACCTCCCGGCGCGACATAGTTTGCAGCTACATCGATAAAGGCTTTAGGATTGGGAACATGCTCAATACTATCGAGCATCATGACGCATGAAAAACTCTTTGGCTGAAGCTTGCATTTGAATATATCTGCTTCGATCATCAATGATCGTGCGGCATCAATATCATAGACTTTGCAAATTTTATCGAATTCTTCAATAATGAACCAAGAAAATCCTGTGAAACTACGATCTATGCCTACTGCCGTTTTGAATCCTGCCTGTAATGCCGCAATGACGCCGTTGCCTGATCCACATCCAATATCCAGAAACCGACCTGCATGGGCACCAGGTTCGATGTGGTCCTGAATTTTATTCAGAGCATGCTGGCGTCTACCCTCGAAATCGGACGGTATGCTGTTCAAATCAAGTTCCATCATTACCCTTTCAGAGTAGCTTTGGCAGCATCCGCTCACTTATCCGTCGAAGACGTCGGCCCTGTCAATTGGCGCAACAGCTAATGTCGATAATTAAATGGAATTTCGATGGGGATATGCTTTGGAGTCTTCGCAAACAGCCAATCCATTCGCTATTCCCAAGGCAGCCGGATCCCGATTACAGCCCCAGCAGCTTGACCGCATTATCCTTCATGATGAGCGGCAGCACCTCGTCGCGGAAGCCCGCTTCCCGCGCGGCGTAGATCCATTTTTCAGGGCGGATCAACGGCCAGTCGGAGCCGAACAGCATCTTATGTTTCAACTGTGTGTTGGCGTACTGGATCACCTGTTTGGGGAAATATTTGGGCGACCAGCCGGACAGGTCCATGAAGACATTGTCCTTGTGCAGGGCCATCGACAGGCTTTCGTCGGTCCAGGGCCAGCTCGGATGGGCCAGGATGATCTTCATGTCGGGAAAGTCCACCGCGACATCGTCCACCAGGATTGGCTGGCCATATTTCAGCCGCACCCCGCCGCCGCCGCGCATGCCCGTCCCCATGCCCGAATGGCCGGTATGGAAGATGGCGGGCAGCTTATATTCGGCGATCACTTCATAGATGGGATAGGCAACCCGGTCGGCCGGGTGGCAATCCTGCATGATGCCGTGGAACTTGAAGCCCTTCACCCCATAATTCTCGACCAGGTCGCGGGCCTCGCGCGCGCCGAACTTGCCCTTGCGCGGGTCGATCGAGGCGAAGGGGATGACGATGTCGCTGTCGTTGGCGGCCAGTTCCGCCACCTCGTAATTGCTGATCCGCTTGGCCCCTATCCCGCTCTCGCAATCGACCGTGAACAGGCAGAAGGCGATATTTTGCGCCCGGTAATAGGCGATGGTTTCGGGAATGGTCGGCCGCTTGCGGTCCGCCTTGAAATAGGCCGACGCCGCGTCGAAATATTTGGCCATCACCGGGTCTTCGGGATCATGGCACGACACTTCGGCATGAACATGGACGTCGATGGCGATAACCTTCGTCGGATCAACGGGCATTGGGCTTGCTTTCCAGTGTCTTGTCCTCATTGGCGCGATGGATGACATAAGCGCGGATATCTTCGATCTCCTTGGCTGAGAAGATCGACGCGAAGCTGACCATGCCATTATCCTTGAGCGCACCGTCATGCACGATCATCTGCCATGTGCCCCTGTCGTTCAGCGCGGCGCTGCGGCGCAGGTCGGGGACGATGCTGCCGCCAACTGCGGCGTCTCCATGGCAGGTGCTGCAATAGCGGCCGAAACGTGCGCCGCCGGCGGCTATGTCCGCTGCGCTGGCGGTGGAGGGCGGCGGATCGAGCGGCATCGCCGAATGGGGCGGCGGCGCTGGCAACGCGCCCTTGCCGTCCAGCTTGAATACCAATAGCCGGCTGATGTTGCGGCTGGGACCGCTCTTGTCGGACAGGATGCCGGGCGCCAGCGCCCAGACGCCGCCCCAGCCGGCCATCACCGCCACATATTGCTGCCCGTCCAGTTCATAGCTGATGGGGGCTGCGACGATGCCGGTCTGCGCCGGGAAGGACCAGAGCTTGCGGCCATCCTTGGTGGCGTAGGCGTTGAAGTCACCTGTTGCCGTCCCCTGAAACACCAGGTCGCCCCCGGTTGCGAGCAGGCCGCCATTCCACGGCCCCTTGTAGGAGACGCGCCATTTTTCCTTCTGCGCGATCGGGTCCCAGGCGATGAGCGCCCCGGTGGTCGCCTTCATCGCCGCGTCGCGTACCGTCTTGTCGGCGGGCATGGCGGCGGCCGCGATATCGACGCCGACATTGAAGCCCAGCTTGTTCGCCTTCCATCCCTTTTCCGGGATATAGGGGAAGGCGGCGAGGTTGGCGGGGATGAAGACGGTCTGGCTCTTGGGATCGAAGGCCATAGGGTGCCAGCTATGCGCGCCGGTCGCACCGGGCGATCCGATGAAGGGTTTGCCGGTCTTGTAATAGCGCGCTTCCGGGTTTTCGATCGGGCGCCCGGTCTTCATGTCGATGCCGCTGGCCCAGTTGACCGGCACGAAATTCTTCGCCGACAGCAGCTTCCCGTTGGTGCGATCCAGCACATAGAAGAAGCCGTTCTTGGGCGCCTGCATCAGCACTTTCTTCTTCTGCCCGCCCATCTCCATGTCGGCCAGCATGATATGCTGGGTGGCGGTAAAATCCCAACTGTCGCCGGGCGTGGTCTGATAATGCCAGGCATATTCGCCCGTCTTGGCATGAACCGCGACGATCGAGGACAGATAGAGATTGTCGCCCTTGCCATCGGACCGATAGGCCTGGTTCCAGGGCGATCCGTTGCCGACGCCGATATAGAGAAGGTCTAGCTCCGGGTCATAGGCCATGGCGTCCCACACGGTGCCGCCGCCGCCCTGCTTCCACCACTCGCCATACCATGTCGCGGCGGCTTTCTTGAGGTAATCCGGCTCCTTTTCCGTGCCGGGCTGGGCCGGGACGGTGTAGAATTTCCACTTTTCGATGCCGGTGTCGGCGTCATAGGCGGCGACATAGCCGCGCGCGCCGAATTCCGCGCCGCCATTGCCGATGACGACCATGCCGTTCACCACGCGCGGCGCGCCGGTGATGGTGTAATTCTTCGTCTGGTCGAGCGTGACTTTGCTCCAGACCGGCTTGCCGCTCTTGCGATCGACAGCGATCAGCCGGCCGTCGAGCGTGCCGACGAAAATCTTGTCGCCCCATGCCGCCACGCCGCGATTGACCGCGTCGCAGCAGGCCTTGACCAAAGTGTCGCGCGGCACTTCCGGATCATAGGACCAGAGCAGCTTTCCGCTGCGCGCATCATAGGCCTTCACCATGCTCCAGGCGGTCGAGACATAGAGCGTGCCGTCGATGAAGAGCGGCGTCGCTTCCTGCCCTCGATTGGTGTCCATGTCGGCCGACCAGGCGAGGCCCAGTTTGCCGACCGTGTCCTGATTGATCGCGGACAGCGGGCTGAAGCGCTGCTCGTCATAGGTCCGGCCGGTCGACAGCCATTCGGCGGGCTTGGCGGCGATAATCCGGGCGGCGTCCACGCCGCCTGTGGAGGCAGGGGCAGTAACGTCCTGGCTCGTGCCCTTGCCACAGGCCGACAGGGCCAGACTCGTTCCCAACAGCAGCGCAATCGCGACCCGCATCCTCTTCCTCTCCATTTGTCGAGCGGATGTCTGCATCTCGCTCAGTTCATTTGTTTGTCGCGATTTCCAAGCCGTCAAATGTGCCATTTGACTAGAAATCGCTCAGTTCACCATCCGCGCGCCGGTCCAATAGGCGGCGCGCAGGGCTTTCTTGTCCATCTTTCCGGCGGCAGTCCGGGGAATGGCGGGGACGAAGGCGACGCTCTTGGGCGCCTTCACCCCGCCCAGCCGGGCCTTGGCATGGGAGATGATCTCTGTTTCACCGATATTGTCGGCGACGACAATGGCGTGGACGGCCTCGCCCCATTTTTCATGCGGAATGCCGATCACCGCACATTCGCGCACGGCGGGCAATTCCGTGACGGCGGCCTCCACCTCGGCGGAAAAGACGTTGAAGCCACCGGACACGACCATGTCCTTCTTGCGATCGACGATATAGAGATAGCCGTCCTTGTCGCGCCGGGCGATATCGCCCGTATGGTGCCAGCCATGGGTGCGGACTTCGGCCGTGGCATCGGGCATGTCATAATATTCGCGGGATACCAATACGCCGCGCACCACCAGTTCGCCCGCCTCGCCATCGGGCAGCAGCGCGCCGTCCTCACCCATGATCGCGACCCGGACGGAGCGGCTGGGCCGGCCGCAACTGGCTAGCCGTTCGGGCCGGTCGCCCGACGCCGCCGCTGCCACATCCTCCGGCGAGAGCCATGTGACGATCATCGGCGATTCCACTTGGCCATAGGCCTGGCAGAGGCAGGGGCCGAATATCTCCACCGCCTGCCGTAATTTCTCCGGCGAGACGGGGGAGCCGACCAGCAGGAATATCTTGAGCGAAGACGTGTCGCTGCCCACCCGTTCCGGCGCGTCGAGCAAGTTGTAGAGCGCGGTCGGCGGCATATAGACATGGGTGACGCGATGGCGCGCGATCGTGTCCAGCACGGCGGCCGCCTCGAAGCCGGGCAGGATCACCTGCGTCGCGCCCAGCGACAGGGTAGCGAGCGCCACCGGGCCGGCCGCATGGGTGATCGGTGCGACAACGAGCGAGACAGGTGAATCGGTGCGCCCGTCGACCGCTTGTGCCAGCGTCTCGATCATCGTGCCCCAGCCCAGATTGGTCACCACCACCCCCTTGGATGGGCCGGTGGTGCCCCCGGTGGGGAAGAGGCCGACGATGTCGTCGGGCTTGCCGAAGGGGTCGGAAAAGTCCGGCAAGCTGTCCAACTCGCTGTTCGCAATGAACTGGTCGAGCGAGGGATCGCCATCATGCGCGCGGTCTAGGCAGACGAAACGGGTCAGGCTGGGGACGCGGGCCTTGAGTGCCGCCACGTCCTCCGCCTGGCTGCTGTGATAGAAGAGCCAGCCGCAGCGGACATAGTCGAGATAGGCGGCATTGGCGTCGATCGCGTTGCGGGTATTGACCGGCACCCACTGACCATTGGCGCGCCAGATGGCGAGCAGTGCGACCATCATCGTCGCGCTGTTGGGACCATAGAGCGCGACCGGCTGCTGGTTGCGGAAGCCCGCCGCATGGAGGGCGGCGGCGACCTTGATCGTCAGCGCCCTGACCGCCGCGAAGCTCAGCGCCTCGCCGCTCTCCGCGTCGATCAGGCAGGGGCGTTCCGGACCAAGATCATGGCCCCGGTCGAAATAATCGATCGCGCGCATCTCATCAGCCCCAGCGGTTGATCTCCGGGCCGATGGCCCAGATCGCTTCGGGTTCAGGAACGGTGGCGAGGCCCAGCGCCTGCGCCACGGCGGGGCGGGCGCGCAGCCGCGCTTCCCAGGCGTCGGTCAGCGGTGCGGCGGCGAAGGCCTCGGGCACGAGGCCGCGCATTCCGGCCAACCAGGCATGGGTTTCAAGGTCGGCAATGGTGAAATCGCCCATCAGCCAATCGCGGCCGTCGGCCAGTTGCGCTTCCAGCTTCTCGACCGCCTGCGCGATCTTGGTGCGGCTGTCGGCCAGTTGGGCTTCGTCCACCTTGCCTTCCACCGCCTGCGACCAGCGGGCGGCGAGGTCTGCGCTGGCGATGCCGGCGGGGACCGAAGCTGGCGGGGCGGCGGCGTTGCCCAGCGCGGCGGCGGCGGGGGCCACGCGCTCGATCACATAGCGGCACCAGGCCATCATCTGCCAGCGGGCATAGGGATCGGCCGGGCGGATCGCGGGGCCGCTGCCCACCTCGTCCAGATAGCAGGCGAGGAAGACGCTATCGGTCATCGCAACGTCGCCCACGATCAGGACCGGCCCTTCGCCCTCGATCGATTGGTCGACTTCGATAGGGTGGGGCAGGGCGGCGCCATGGCGTTCACCTGCGACCAGATCGATCGGCCTACGGTCGAGATCGACGCCTTTCTCGAAAGCGGCGGCGAGGACGGTGAAGGACGGGCCATTGGGCTGGCCGTGATAGAGGATGCCGGTCATGCGGGTTCGCTTTCGAGCAGGGAGATGCGGCGGGCGAGGTCGGTGCGGCCCAACGCCCAGCAGGCGCGGGTCGCGGGGCGCGCATAGATGGCGCGCAGCCAGCGCATGATGTGGGGGGTCAGTTCGTCATTGCAGAGCTGCGGCTGCGACAAGGGCATGGCGTAGGCGAGGTTGAAGCCGTTGATGTCGGCCAGACCATATTCGTCCGACGCCAGCCATTGCCGCTCGCCCAGCGCCTGTTCCAGATAGCCGATGCAGAGGGCTACGCGCCGTTGCGATTCCGTCATTTCCTCTGGCGAAAAGGCGCCATGGATCGCCTTGCGCCAGGCGACGCGCCGTTCGGGCATGGGAATGCGGTCGATCGCCGCTTCCAACTCCGCCGGGTCTTTCTGCCGCACCGAAGGGCCGACGAAAACGCTCCAGCCGATCATCGAGAAGCTGGGGGCGAGCCACTGGTCCATGAACTTCATCCACCAGCGCGTGCGCCACTGGTCGACCGGGTCGGCGGGCATCAGGCGCGGGCCGTCGAACGCCTCATCCACATATTCCATGATGGCGGTGGATTCGGTCAGCACCAGCTTGCCATGGGTCATGGCCGGGATAGTGCCGAGCGGATTGACCGCCAGATAATCGGGCCGGTGCTGGTCGAAATTCAGCAGGTCGAGATAATGGCTGTCGAACGCGACGCCCTTTTCGAACAGCGCCAGCATCGGCTTGCCCGAATTGGCGTTGGGTTCCCAGTGATAGAGTGTGACGTCGGTCATGCCGGATGGGTCTCCGAAAAGAAGCCGGCCGGGCGTGCGCAGCCCGACCGACCGAGGGGGAGGCTTAGAATTTCTTCTTCACCGTGATCGCCCATTCGCGCGGATTGCCGGGGCGCGCCTTGCGCACGCCCGCGCCCGCGCCGCGCAGGTCGAACACGGAGAGATAATAATATTTGTCGAAGAGGTTGGTGACTTCGAACGAGACGTCGAGATCCTCGTCCGCATTCTGCCAGGTCAGCCGCGCATTGGCGAGCGTGTAGGCAGGCACGAAGTTCAGGACGCGGACGCCGCTGATGACTGCGGCGCCACCGAACTTCTTGTCTTCATAGGTGACGTCGAAGCGCGGGGTCAGGCTGCCGGCCTTGTCCAGATCGATCTTATATCGCGCGCCGACGCTGAACTTCCAGGGTGGCGACACCGGCGGATCATTGGCCGACACGCCGCCCGGATTGGTCGGATAGGCCGCTGCCGGATCGAGGCTGCTCGCCTTGTATTTGAAGTCGAGATAGCTGATCGAGGCGTCGATCGCGAGGCCGTCGATCGGGTAGGCGGACAGTTCCGCCTCGAACCCCTTGACCCGCGCATCGCCGGCGTTGAGCCGCGCGGCGCAAGGTGCGCCGGGGCAGGTCAGCACCGGGATCTGGATATCGATATAGTCGTTGATGAAGGCCGCGGCGTTCAACCGGACCCGGCGATTGAAGAAGTCGCTCTTGAAGCCGATTTCATAGGCGGTCAGCTTTTCCGGGCGGAAGGCGATGACCTGCTGCGTGTTGAAAGGGCGCGGGTTGGAGCCGCCGCCCTTGAAGCCGGTGGATACCGATCCATAGACCATCAGGCTGTCGGTCAGGCGATAGTCGGCCGCGATGCGATAGTCCCAGCGCTTGGCGCTATAATGGGCGGTAAGGCCCGACAATGCCGTCACGGTTTCGGTGGTGTTGCCATTGCCATTATAGTCGAGCGTGTCCGCGCCCGAATAGCCGATGCCATAGGCCGCGCCGACCGGATCGAGGAAGCGGTTGACCGTCCCGTCATAGTTCAGGCGATAATAGGTCTGGTCCTTGCTTTCCGTCGTGTAGCGCAGGCCGCCGCTCAAGGTCAGCCGGTCGATCGGCTTCCAGGACAGATGGGCGAACGCCGCCGTGGCCTCCGCCTTGGTCGGGTCGGGCTGGCGGAATTGCAGCGGATAGACCGGGACGTAGCGGATGTCCTGGAGCGAGTCATAGGTCGACTTCTGCTTGAAATAATAGCCGCCGACCGTGGCGTTGAGATTGTCGCCCAGCTCCGCGTTCAGCCGGACTTCCTGGCTGAAGCTCCAATTTTCCAGATAGTTGCGACCGAAACCGATATTGGCGGGGGATATATCGTCATCGGAATCGAACTGGGTGTTGAAGGTGCGGTATCCGGTGATGGACGACAATTTGAACGCATCGGACAGCGCATAGTTGATCTGGCCCGACACGCCCCAGCCCTTGTAGAGGCTGCGGTCGGTGCCCTGCGTCGCAGCCAGCGGCGTGCCCGCCGCGCCGAAGGGATCGACCGGGATCGGCGGTGTCCACACGCCGGCGGGCTGACCGGTGCCGATATAGTTGCAATAACGACCGCAGATGAAGCGGTCGTCATAGACGACGCCCGGCGCCGGATTGGTGTTGGGCGAATTGACGGGGTTGGTCGCGATCAGCACTTCGCCGGCGATCGTATGTTCGTCGCGGGTATAGTCGCCGATGACCGTGACATCCAGCTTGTCGCTGGGTTCCCAGAAGGCGATGGCGCGGATCGCCTGATAGCCCACGCCGCCCAGCTTGCTGATGGTGCAGTCGCCTGCGGGCTGGGTGGAGGGAATGCCGCTGCCGGGATTGGCGCAGCCATAATCGATCCGGTCGACGAACCCTTCCTGCTGCTTGGCGACGCCGGAGATGCGGACGGCGAGCGTGTCGGTGATGCCGAAATCGGCGGCGGCGCGAATACCGATCCGGTTGCGGATGCCGTAATTGACCTCAACGAAGCCGCCGCCATCGCCCGACGGACGCTTGGAATAGAGCTTGATCGCGCCGCCCTCGGCGTTGCGGCCGGCCAGCGTGCCCTGAGGCCCGCGCAGGATTTCGACCCGGTCGAGGTCGAGCAGTTCGAACACCGCGCCGGTCAACTGCGGATAATAGACATCGTCGATATAGATGCCGACGCCCGGTTCATAAGCGGGGTTGAAGTCGTTCTGGCCGACACCGCGGATCGAGGCGGTGATGGACGGGCCGAAAGAGGCGCCCTGCGGCTTCAACGACACGTTGGGCGCGGAATCGGCCATCTGCGCCAGGTTGGTCTGACTCTTGGCCTCCAGCTCGGCGGCGCCGACGGCGGTGATGGAGATCGGCGTGTCCTGCAACCGCTGGGCGCGGAACTGGGCGGTAACGACGATATCGGCGACCGAACTTTGCGACGCGCCATCCTGCTCGGCGGCCTGCGGGGCGGCCGCGGGCGGTTGGGCCGATGATTGCGCCGACGCTGGTGTAGTGATTGCGAGGATGGAGGCTGACGCCAACAGGGCGCGCGACATCATTGCACGAAGATCGTGTTGCATGGGTAATCCCCTCTCCTAATCCGGCTTTTGAGATCCGTCCTGTCCGAACGTGACCCGCCTGTGACGCTGCTGTGCGTCGATTGTTAGTAAGACATACAATTTTATCCGATGCAAGAGCCTCATCGACCTCGCAACGAACATTGTCGCACTATTTGCCTTCATTGCGAGAGGGCAAATAATGCTGTTGTTTCTATTGGTGGTAGTGGCAGTGACAGGATGATCAGGGGCGGAGAGAGAAAGCCCTGAAAATCCTTTGTTCCGCCAATGGTGCGTTCAGACGTAGACGCGCCGCAGCAGTTCCACCAGCATCGCGGTTTCGGCCGGGCTGAACCGCGCCTTCAGCCAATTCTCATGCTCGGCGATGCATGCGCGGGCCTGCGTCAGCGAGTCGCGGCCACCGTCGGTCAGGCTTAATGTCTGGCGGCGGCGATCCTGCGCGGACGCGCCGCGGGTCAGAAAACCGCGGTCCTGCATTCGATTGACGATGGCCATCACGCTCGCCCGGTCCATTTTCAAGCGGCGGCCGATATCCGCTTGAGCGATGCCGGGCTGATCCTCGATCAGCCAGAGGACGGCAACCTGCTTCTGGGTGAGGCCGAGGTCGCTGAAGGTTTCGGTGAAATGTTGATAGACGGCGGCGCTTGCCAGTCGAATATGAAAACCGACCAGGCCGTCTATGCCGCTGAGGCGAGGGTCGGGGAAGAGGTCGAGCGGTTCCAGGTCATTCATGGTATTCATAGTAACAGTGTGCGCAGTAAGCGATGGCCCGTCAATCCTTGGCCTTGAAAAAATGTGAGTGTCACATACAATATCTTCAACCAGAACAGGGAGAGGATCAGACGTGGCGCATTTTCCGGACACAGCGTCCTTCACGGGTTTCAACACGCCCTCGCGGATCGAGGCGGACATCGCCGATCTGGACATAAAGGGGACGGTGCCGCCCGAACTGGACGGCGCCTTCTACCGGGTGCAACCCGATCCGCAATTTCCGCCCCGGCTGGGCGACGACATCGCCTTCAACGGCGATGGCATGATCACCATGTTCCGCTTTCATGACGGCAAGGTCGATTTCCGCCAGCGCTGGGCGAAGACCGACAAATGGAAGCTGGAGCATGAAGCGGGCAAGGCTTTGTTCGGCGCCTATCGCAATCCGCTGACCGACGACGAGGCGGTGCAGGGCAAGATACGCGGCACCGCCAACACCACCGCCTTCATCCATGGCGGGAAACTCTATGCGCTGAAAGAAGATAGTCCGGCGTTGGTGATGGACCCGGCGACGCTGGAGACGGACGGCTATACATGGTTCGATGGCGCGATGACCGGGCAGACCTTCACCGCCCATCCGAAGATAGACCCTGCAACCGGCGACATGATCGCCTTTGGCTATGCGGCCAAGGGGGTGCTGACGCGCGACATGACTTATTATGTCGTGTCGCCGGACGGGGTGTTGAAGCAGGAATTGTGGTTCGAACTCCCTTATTATGCGATGATGCACGACTTCGCGATCACGCCCGATTATGCGCTGTTCCATGTCGTGCCCAGCACGTCCAACTGGGAACGGCTGGAGCAGGGGCTGCCGCATTTCGGTTTCGACACCACGCTGCCGGTCTATCTGGGCGTGCTGCCGCGCCGGGCCGATGCGACCGCGGCGGACATACGCTGGTTCAAGCGCGACAATTGCTTCGCCAGCCATGTCATGAACGCCTTTCAGGAGGGCACGAAAATCCATTTCGACACGCCCGAAGCGAAGAACAACATGTTCCCCTTCTTTCCCGACATCCATGGCGCACCGTTCAACGGGCCGGAATCGGCGAGTTTCCTGACCCGCTGGACGGTCGACATGGCGTCCAACGGCGAGGATTTCGCCAGCGTGCAGCGGTTGACCAATATGATGGGCGAATTTCCCCGGATCGACGATCGTCAGACCGGCCTGCCCTATCGCTATGGCTGGCTGCTGGTGATCGACCCGACCAGGCCGGTGGAACTGAAGGGCGGCAGTCCGTCGGGGATGCTGATGAACACGCTGGGCCTGATCGATCACCGGACCGGCGTGGAGCAGACATGGTGGTGCGGGCCGCTGTCGTCATTGCAGGAACCCTGCTTCATCCCGCGCAGCCCCAATGCTGCGGAAGGTGACGGCTGGATCGTGCAGGTGTGCAACCGGCTGGAGGAGCATCGCAGCGATCTGCTGCTGTTCGACGCGCTGGACATCGCCAAGGGACCGATTGCGGAAATCCGTATCCCGATAAGATTGCGGTTTGGCCTGCACGGCAATTGGGCGACGGCCGACCAGATCGGGCTGGCGGCCTAGAGCGATTTCTAGTCAGATGGAAACGCAGTTTGGCGAAGCCAATCATCTGACGACTCGGAAATCGCGTAAAGCCAGAAACCTATACTTGCTCCCCTGCAGCCCGGGCGCGGGGGAGCAGGCTGGCATGGTCGCGTTCGACCCGCCACAGCAGCACCAGCAGGATCAGCACCAGCGGCGGCGCGACCCAGTTGATCGACAGGATCGCCCCGCCCAGGTCGCCGCCCCGCGCGTCGCTGATCATCCCCACGGCATAGGGACCGATGCCCAGGCCGAAGATGGTCGACACAACGATATAGAGGCTGACGGTCAGACCGCGCATCCGCGGCAGCACCTGTTCGAATAATACGGCGTAGAGCGGCGGCATCCACATGGTCAGGATCAGGCTGTAGAGGGTGAAGCGCAGGTAGAAATCACCAGCGTCCGGCGCACGATAGACCCACAGCGCGATCAGCGGCGACAGGCTCATGGCGAACAGGGCGACCCACACCCGGCGCGACAGGCGATGCGCGCCGATCCGGTCGGACAATGGCCCGGCGAACAGCGGCCCGACGACGCCCAGCCCGGCGGACAGCAGGCCGAATTGCAACCCGGTGTCGGCCGGCGACAGGCCATAGCCTTTCATCAGGAAGGAGGGCGTAAAGCCCATCACGCCGTAGTTGATGACGCTCTGCAACGCCCCCGCCGCGATGCACAGCAGCAGCGAGGGATTGCGGGTGATGAGCGCGAAGGCGACCGGATCGCGGCCCTTGAGATTTTGCAGCAGGTTGGCGATGACGAAGGCGCCAAAGCCGATCACGCTCCATTGCACGACATGGGGGCTGATCGCCACGCCGCCGAGCAGCAAGGGGGGACGGGGCGAAAAGGATTCCGACCAGTGGATCGCCAACAGCACGGCCAATATGATCAGCGCCAGCAGGCCGATATTGAGCGTCCAGTCGCGGGTCGTCGCCCGCGTGCGCGCCAGACTGAGCCAATGAAAGCCCGGCGTCACGGCACCCAGCACGTTCAGGCTGGCGCGGAAGGGGTGGGGATCATGGGCGGTCGGGATGCCGTCCATGACGCCGCGCTGCGGTTCGGGCAGGCGGCTCATCAGGAAAGCGATGAGGAAGCCGGGCGTCGCCGCGACGGCGAAGGCGAATTGCCAGCCTCTCAGACCGAGCGGTGCCGTGCCCGCCGCATAGCGCGCATCCCACCATTGCGCTGCCATGCCGCCGATGATGAGCGATCCGCCCAGCCCGACGGCGATCGCGGCGGCCATCACCGCCATCACCATCCCGCGCTTTTCGCGCGGGAAATAATCATAGGTCAGGCTGGTGCCGGCCGGCTGCGACGCCGCTTCGCCGATGCCGACGCACAGGCGCGACAGCATCAGCGTGAAGAAGCCGGTCGCCAAAGCCGCCCCGCCGGTGGCGAGCGACCAGAAGCCGATCGTGATCGCCAGCAGCTTCGTCCTGATCCACCCGTCCGCCAGTCGCCCCAGCGGCAGCGAGAACAGCGCGTAGAAGAGCGCGAAGACGGTGCCGTAGAGCAGCCCCATTTCCGCGTCGCCGATGTTCAGGTCCGCCTTGATCGCGGGGGCGAGGATGGCGAGGATATTGCGGTCGAGCAGACTGACGAGATTGGTCCCCGCTACCAGCGCCAGCGCATAATAGGCCGTGGCGCGCGAAGGGGCCTTGATCGTCACAGGGCGAACACGCGTTCGGCATTGGTCTGCATCAGCTTGCGCCTGGCCTCGTCGGACATGTCCAGCAGGTCATGGGTGCGCACTTCATCCGCCACATATTGATAGGGATAGTCCATCGCATACATGACCCTGTCTTCGCCCAACACCTTTTGCGCGAATGTGATCGCCGGCTCCCACGCCATGCCGCTGGTCGTGACGCAGACATTGGACCGCATATAGTCGTGGATCGACTTTTTGAGCGGCTTCATCCGTTCGTAGCGCTGCGATCGCACGCCCGCCTGATGCATATAGTCGAGCCGGTAGAGCCAATAGGGAAGCGCCTCGCCCATATGGCCGACGATGATCTGCAGGTCGGGATAGCGGTCGAAAATACCGATGGTGATGAGCCGCAGCAGGTGCATCCCCGTCTCCACGCCAAAGCCGAAGATCGCGCCGTCCAGCCCGGCGTCCAGCATCGGCCCGATCATCGCGTCGGGCGGGGTCGAAGGATGGATATAGAGCGGCTGGCCGGTATCGGCGAGCGCGCGGAAGATCGGGTCGAACTTGGCATCGTCCAGATATTCGCCCTGGGTATGGCTGTTGACCATCACCCCCTTGAACCCCAGATCGCCAGCGCCCCGCCGGATTTCGGCGGCGGACCAGTCCGGATCCTGCGGTGCGATCGACGTCATGCCCACGAAACGGGTGGGATGGGCGGCGCAACGCTCGGCAAGATGATCGTTGGCGCGGGCGACCATCGCCTTGGCCTCGTTGACGTCCAGCAGTGGTTGCACGCCCGGCGAGGTCAGCGACAATATCGCGACGTCGATCCCGGTCGCGTCCATATCCGCCAATCGCTGGTCGCCCAAGTCGAGCAGCCGATCGATGATCTGGGTCGCGCGCTGCGACGGCGACTGGCCGTAAAAGCCCCACAGCGACACCATGCCCCGATCGGCCGTTCCGTCGCGCAACATGCGCAGATAAGCGTCGATCTGTTCGCGCGTGGCGAAGGCTTCCTCCGTCGCGATGCGCAGATAGCCGCGGTCGCCGCCCGTCTTCAGTTCATGCGTCATGGCTTATCCTTCGTGAATGGCTTTTGTGACGAGGCAGGCGTCGATTCCTTCCGGACCGTCTTCCGCGCCGTGACCTGACCATTTGACCCCGCCGAACGGCGAATCCGGCCCGCCGATCATCGCTGTATTGATGCCGACCATCCCGGCCTCGACCGCGCGTGCGACCCGGCGCTGGCGCGCGGCGTCGCTGGTCCAGGCATAGGCTGCCAGGCCATAGGGCAGGCGATTGGCCTCCGCGATCATCGCGGCTTCATCGGCATAGGCGTTGATGAGGGCGACGGGGCCGAACGGCTCCTCATTCATGATGGCGGCGTCCAGCGGCGTGGCCGTCAGCACGGTCGGCGCGAAATAATAGCCGGCATTGCCGATCCGTTCGCCGCCGGTTTCGAGGCGCGCGCCCTTGGCCACCGCGTCGCCAATCAATCGGTCCATTGCGTCGAGACGCCGGGCGTTGGCCATCGGTCCCATGACGCTGCCGGCCGCCGCGCCGTCGCCAACCGTCACCTTTTGCGCGCGCTCGACAAAGCCGGCAAGGAAGCGATCATGGACACCGGCCTCCACGATGAAGCGCGTCGGCGATACGCACACCTGCCCGGCATTGCGATGTTTGCCCGCCACCACCGTATCGAGCGCCTTGTCGATATCGGCATCGGCGAAGATCAGCACCGGGCCATGTCCGCCCAGTTCCATCGTCGTGCGCTTGCAATCCTCCGCCGCCAATTTCGCCAGATGCTTGCCGACGACGGTGGAGCCGGTGAAGCTCATCTTGCGGATGATGGGGGAGCCGAGCAAATGGCGCGACACTTCGTCGGGCACCCCGAACACCGCCTGCGCCACATCGCCGGGCAGCCCTGCGTCGAGCAGGCATTGCAGCACCCCCAGCGCGGACGCAGGCGTTTCCTCCGCCGCCTTCAGGATGACCGAACATCCCGCCGCGATCGGCGCACCGAGCTTGCGGCCGGGATTGCCGAGCGGGAAATTCCATGGCGCGAAGGCGGCGACCGGACCGACCGGCTCCTTGGTAACGGTCGATCGCTGCCCGGCCGGACGTACCAGCGCCCGGCCGTAGAGACGAAAGACTTCGCCGGCGTAAAAGTTGAACAGGCCGACATTCATCATCACTTCGATGCGTGCTTCGGCCAGCGTCTTGCCCTGCTCCAGCGTGGCGATGCGGGCGAGTGCCTCCTGCCGCTCGACCATCAGCCGGGCCGCGCCTTGCAGCACGGCCGCCCGCTCATGGGGCGTCGAATCGCGCCAACGATGGAAGCCGCGCTGCGCCGCCGCCAGCGCCGCGTCGAGGTCCGCCGCATCGGCCAGCGGCAGGTCCGCGATCGCCTCGCCGGTGGCGGGGTTGACGACCTTGTGGGTCCGTCGCCCGCCGCCCGACAGCCGCTGGCCATCGATCATCAGATAGAGGTCGGGATAGGCCATGGGTTCAGGCGCTCACCGCTTCGCGCGCGGCCCGTTCGCGGTCGATATCGCCCTGCCAGCGTTCGGCGACGATTTCCTTGCCCGTCACCGGATGCACCATGTGGAACGGCACCAGCTTGTGCGTCGGCCACAGCCAGTGATCCTCGATCAGCGCGTCCGGCCCGGTCGGGTCTTCGGGATAGGTGATCTTGGGGAAAGGCACATATTCGGCTGGCGTATTGGCCCAGCCCTGGTCGAAATCGGCATGCCATTGCGGCATGTAGTTCAGGATCTGGATGCGCCAGATGCCGTCCACCTTCTTGTAGGTATTTTCGTAGATGCCGCCCTCCCACCATTGGCGCGTGCCGAGCATCGGGTTGGAGGGGTCGGTATAATCCTTATGCCGGCCAGCCTGCATCATCGACCGGGCGCGGGCATGGGCTGTGACGCCGTCTGCATCGATGTCGACGATATCCTGCAATTGCGGATGGTCGAGCAGGAAGCCATCGATCGGACCGTTGGTGCCATGGGTGAAGCGCGCCTGGAAGCGTTCGACATAGAGGCGGCGAATACCTGCCTGGCCGCGCCAGACGCCGCCGAAGAAGCGCACTTCGCCATCCTCGGTGAACAGGTCGGCGGTTTCGTTATAGAGGCATTTGTCGATCAGATAGCCGTAGAGATGCTGCAATTTGCGCACGTCTAGTTCATCCTCGCGCCGTTGCAGGCGGGTGCTGAGGTCGGCGACGCTCTGTTCCAGGCGGGCGATACGGTCGGTGTCGGACATAATTTGCTCTCCTATCATTGTATGTAATACTTACAGATTAAACGGCTTCCGCAGCCAGTCGCTCCACTTCCTCGCGATAGGGACGGATGGCGCGGATCATGCAGAACGTCGCGATCGGCAGCAGCACGCCGGCGGTCATCACCAGCGACTTCCAGAGCTGGCTGGGATCGCCGACGATATAGTCCTGCACCAGGCCCACCAGGAAGCTGCCCATCGCGCCGAAGAAGGTGAACATGAAGAGGTAGATCGCCGTCACCTGGCCCCGCATCGCATTGGGCGCAACGCGCTGGATCGCGGCATTTTGCGGGACGGCCCCGGCCATGCCGAACATCGCGCCGATGCTGGATACGGCCAGTGACGCATAGCCATTGGGCATCAATGGCGCGAGGATGGCGCAGATGGTGACGCAGCCGAAGAAGATGGCGGCGGCGCGGACATTGGCGTCGGCGTGGCGCTTGGCCAGCCATTCGACGAAGATGCCGCCCAGCAGCAGGCCGGTGAGCGACGCGACCAGCGTCATCGATCCCATCACCGCGCCGATCTGCGCCTCGTTCCAGCCATAGGTGCGGATCATGAAGGGGACACGCCAGAATTGCAGGCCGAACACCTCGATCGCGCTCAGCGCCAGCCCGGCGAACAGCGGATAATAGACGCGGCGCTTGGCATGGATCGCCCTGGCGGCGTCCAAGCCGGTGAAGGTCAGGATGCGGCGGCCCAGCGAGGCTTGAACGGGCGGCGTGATGGAGTCGGGGGCGGGCGCATGGCGCGGCGGTTCCTTCACTGTCAGGAACAGGAGGGCGACGAACAGGGCGGGCAGGCCCAGCCAGATCATCAGCCATTGCCAGCCCAATATGGTAAGGCCGCCATGCTGGGTTGGCGGCCATCCCACCGCATGGGAGATCAACATGCCTCCGATTACCGGGCCGAGTGTGGTGCCGCCGATGAAGCCGAATTGCAGCAGGGCGAAGGCGCGGGTCAGGATGCGCGGCGGGAAGGCGTCGGCCAGCAGCGAATAGGAGGACGGCGCATGGGCCGATCCGCCTGCAGCCAGAAAGACGCGGGTGCCGACGAACTGGCCGAAACTCTGCGCGATGCCGCCTAATGAAGTGATGATGCCTAGCGCCGCGCATCCTCCCGCCAGCACGAACTTGCGCGGGAAGATGTCGGCCAGGCGCGCCAGCGGGATGCCGACGAACAGATAGCAGATGATGCTGGCGGGTCCGGCTAGGAAGCCGAGCTGCGAATCGGACAGGCCGAAATCCGCCTTGATCCGCTCCGCCAACATGGCGAACACCACCTGTTCGAAGAAGGTGACGAACGTCGCCAGGATGATGACGAACAGCGCCCAATAGGCGGCACCCATCGCATGGGGCGGGCGCGCGGATGCGGCGGCATCCGGCGATGCGGCCTCTTCCGCATCCCATAATGTATCGGTCGCAATCGGCGCGGGTGCCAGGGCCATGGGCCTTCTCCTCTCCACTTCTCCCTTTGTTCACAGGGATGAAATTTCGGCTTGGCGAATTTGTAAGTGAACTATACGATTATGGCGAGAGAAAAATACACGTTCGTTACAAAGATCGTCATGGGAGAATGGGATGCTCGAATTTGCAGGACGCACCGCCTTCGTGACTGGCGGCGCCAATGGCATCGGTCTGGGTCTGGCCCGCGCCCTGCTGGCGCAAGGGTGCAAGGTCGCGATCGCCGATATAAGAGAAGATGCGCTGGCCGCCGCGGTCAGGACGCTCGACAATCAGAGCGTCATAGCTGTCCAACTCGATGTCGCATCGCGGACAGGTTTCGCCGAGGCGGCCGACAGGGCGGAGAAGGCGCTGGGGCCGGTCAGCCTGGTCTTCAACAATGCCGGCATCAACCTGTTCCAGACCATCGACGAGTCCAGCTATGACGATTGGGACTGGGTGATGGGCGTCAATCTGCACGGCGTCGTCAACGGCGTAATGACCTTTGCGCCGCGGATGAAGGCGCTGGGGCAGGGCGGTCATATCGTCAATACGGCGTCGATGGCGAGTTTCCTGTGCGGCGGCGCGCCCGGCATCTACAACACCACCAAATTCGCGGTGCGCGGGATGAGCGAATCCCTGCGCTACAGCCTGGCGCCGCACGGCATCGGCGTGTCCGTACTCTGCCCCGGCCTGGTGAAGAGTCATATCTATGCGAGCGACGAAGTGCGGCCGCCCGCGCTCAGCGGTGGTGCGAAGCCAGTGGACAGCGCAGCCGTCGGGCGGCTGGAACAGTTGCACCAGTTCGGCATGGAGCCGGACGTCATCGCCGCGCGCACGTTGGGAGCAGTACGAGAGAACCGTTTCCACATCTTCCCCCATCCCGAATTTCGCGACGAACTGGCAACGGTGTTTGACGAGATACTCGCCGATTTCCGCGACTATCCCGAAGATGCCGGCTTCGCCCAGCGCACTGGCTTCGAAAAGATGCGTCGTGACAATTATGCCAAGGCCCGGCGCGAGGCGCGCGAACGCGCTTAATGGGCGAACAGGTCGCCCTGCCGGGGTGGGGCGGCCGGTCGTCGTGGCGCGGCCGGCGTACCGATGAGCACGCGGGCGCGGCCGGTGAGCGTATATACCGCTTGGCGCTGTGCGCCGCGATTGAGATGATCGACGCGATAGCCCTGATAATGGCGCTTGAGCAGGCCGGCCTTGACCAGTTCCGACGCGGCCCGGCTGAGATTGGTCTTGCCCGACGCGCGCACGCGGTTGCGCACTTCTTCCTGCACCTGCACATCGTCAGTCAGGGTGTCGCCGGTCAACTTCATGTCCTTGCGCAACTCGTCGCGCACCCGCTCCACCAGCGCCATGCGGCGTGGATCGCGGTGGCCCATCGGCGTCAGCGCATCGCATAGCCAGTCACGTAGCGGGACCAGCCCGTCGCCCACCCGGACCTCCGGCCCTGCGCTGCCGTCCGGTCGGGCCACGTCCGCGATCAGCGTCAGCAGCATGAAGGCGTATCGCGGCCGCGAGCAGCAATGGGAGAGCTGGTCGAGCAACAGCGAAAGATCGCTGCCGCCGGGAATGCGGGACGGAAGGGCTGGGTGAAACATATCGTGAATCAAGCACAGAGCGAGTCGCTTGTGAATCCGGTTTTTTCAGCGCGTCGCATTTTGTCGCCCGTGACACTTTGCCCTTCGGTAAAGTGTCACGGCAGAAACTTTACCGAAGGGCGCAGGCATGCCCCGGCGGGCGTGATCCCGATCAGATCCCTTAAGTCGAATGCTGCTCGTCCTCGACGGGCAGGGTCAGAGTCACGCGCAATCCGGGTCCCGCATCGCTCAATGTCAAGGTGCCGTCATGGAGATGAGCGACCGCCGCCGCCAGCGAGAGGCCCAGACCGGCGCCCGTGATATGGCGCGACGCATCCAGCCGGGCGAAACGCCGCAGCGCCTCGATCCGCCGCTCTTCGGCGATGCCCGGACCGTTGTCCGCCACGGCGACGCAGATCGACGGGCCATCCCGCCAGGCGGACAACAGGATGCGATCGCCGCCATATTTGAGCGCATTGTCGATCAGGTTCGACAGCACCTGACCAAATATCTCGCGATGCGACCGGATATGCAGGCCGGGCGGCGCATCGACGCTGATGGTCACGCCTTTGTCCTCGGCCAGCGCGTCATACATATCCTGGAAATCGTCCAGCAGCGCCGCAACGTCGACCGCCGAGAAATTGTCGCGGCCGATCCCCGCTTCGGCCCGGCTGATCAACAGCGCGGCATCCAGCATCCGCAACAGCGTGTCGCCTTCGTCCAGCGCCTTTTCCAGCGCTGCGATCGATTCCTCGTCCCGGCTCTGGCGCAAGGCGCTCTCCAGCACGGCGCGCAGCCGGGTAAGGGGAGAACGAAGGTCATGGGCCAGGCCGTCCGTCACCAGCCGCATCTCATCCACCAGTGCGGTGATGCGGTCCAGCATCGCGTTGATCTCGTCGCCCAGCGCATCGAACATGTCGCCGCTGCCGCTCAGCAGGATGCGGCGCTTGATGTCGCCCGTGCCGACCGCCGCAGCGGTATCGATGACCGATCGCAGCCGGCCCCGGATGATGGCGGCGGAGAAGAAGGCGGCGCCCGCCGCCAAGGGCATGGCGAGGAGGATGGCGCCGATTAGCGCCGCTTCCAGGTAGCCGCCGAAGCGCAGGTCGTTTTCCACGACATGGCCGGTCAGCAATCGCGTTCCGTCCGGGAATTGCGTGCTGACGATGCCGATGCTCTGGGGATCGCGGTTCTTCTGGCCGATGCGCAGCAGGTCGAGCTGGCGCCAGCTTTCCGAGGGACCGATGTCGGCTGGCCAGCCTGGGATGTTACCGGCGATGCGCTGGCCATTCGGCCCGATCAGCAACATGATCGAGCTGCCGTCCGGGTCGGCCATCATGCGGCTATGCACCGTGGCGCCAGCCGCTTGCAGGCCAGCCGCTGCATAGGTGGCGGCGATATCATCGCGCAGGTTCACCGCGACCGCTCGGCTGGCTTCGTCCACCGAACGGCTGGTGAATTGATGCACGGCCCAGAGCGCGACCAGCACGCAGGCGATCTGCATCAGGAAGACGAGCGCGGCGAATCGCCAGATGACGCTCTGGCGCCAGCGCATCGTCACCCCTGTTCGCTCAGGCGATAGCCTGCGCCGCGGATCGTGTGGATCAGCGGAGGCTCGCCATCCTCGTCGACCTTGCGCCGCAGCCGGCTGATATGCACGTCGATGACATTTGTGCCGGGATCGAAATGATAATCCCATACGCCTTCCAGCAACATGGTGCGGGTGACGACCTCGCCCTGATGCCGCAGCAGATAGTCGAGCAGGCGGAACTCGCGCGGCTGCAGGTCGATGACGCGCGCGCCGCGCTTCACCTTGCGAGAGAGGAGGTCGACGTCCAGGTCGCCGCAGGACAGGCGCGTTTCGGGCGCCTGTCCACCACCGCGCCGCAGAATGATCCGCAACCGCGCCAGCAGTTCGGCGAAGGCGAAGGGTTTGGCCAGATAATCGTCCGACCCGCCGGTCAGCCCCTTGATCCGTTCATCGGCGGTCGCCAGCGCCGACAGGATGATGACCGGGGTGTCGATGCCGGCCGCGCGCAGCGCCGCGAGCACCGCCATGCCGTCCATGCCCGGCAGCATCCGGTCCAGAATGATGGCGTCATGCGCGGCTTCGGTCGCCAGGAACAGGCCGTCGCGGCCATTGTCGGCGCGATCGACGGTAAAGCCTTCCTCGACCAGTCCCTTGGCGATGTAATCGGCGGTGGTCGCGTCGTCTTCGACCAGCAGCACCTTATAGCTCATGACCGTCCTCATTTCCCGATCACCGCCGGATCAGCCCCACGCATCCGGGCGGCCATGCTGCCTCGTCCGCCGCCGATCAGCCGTTGCAGGTCCACCATCGCCCGCGCCAGCGAAACGCCCTGCGGCCCCGCGATGAAACGCGGTTCCCAGGTCGGCGCGAACTTCGCCTTATAGGCCCGCAATCCGCCAAAGCCATAGAAGGCGTCGCCATGGCGGTAGAGGAAGGCGGCCGCCTTGACCCAGAGCGGGGAAAGGCGACGCGCATCCAGCCCCGACAGCGGCGCAAGGCCAAGGGTGAACCAGCGATAGCCCCTGCCCTGGCCCCAGAGCAGCAGACTGGTGAAGATGAAGTCCATCACGCCGGGCGGCGCGCCGGCGCTATGTCGCATCAGGTCTACCGACAATTCCCGGCCATCCGCCGTCGCCCAGATATTGGCGAAAGCGACGATCCGCCCGCCGCAACGCACGACGGCGCAATCGAAGCGCGTCATATAGGCGTCGTCGAACCGGCCGACGCTGAAGCTCTTTTCGGTTGCGCCCTTCGCCGCGAGCCAGTCGTCGGACACGGCGCGCAGGGCGGGCAACAGGGCGGGAACGTCTGCCGCCGCCACGATATCGAACAGTGCGCCATCGCGCGCGGTCCGGCGAACGGCATGGCGCAGGGGACGCGCCTGCGGTCCTTCCAGGGTGAAGCCGTTCAGGTCGATCCTCGCCTCCTCGCCATATTTGACGATGGAGAGGCCGAGGTCGATTGCCAGCGGCAGGGATTCCAGACTGAGTTGATAGAGGAGCAGGCGGCCCTGTGCCGCGTCGGCCCGTTCCCGCATCCGCCAGAGGAGATCGGGCCATTCCACCGGGTCGCCGACCGGATCGCCCATGACGATCCAGCTATGCCCCTGGACCTGGTACATGAGGAAGGCGCGGCCCGACGGAGATGTCAGGAATTTCTTGTCACCGGTCAGCGCCAGAAAAGCATCGGTCCGGGTAGCCAAGGAGAGCGCAGCGTCGCCGGGCGGATCGGATGGTGATTCGTCCCATATATCGCGGGCGGGACGCAGTAGCGCCCACAGTGCCGCGCCGACCAGCACGACGCCCGCCGCCAACGCGGCACGCAGGAAACGGGATGCATCCCGATGGCGTCCAAATTGCCACCACAGGTCGCCTTGATAGTCGACATGGCGATAGGCGATGAAGCCGATCCAGATGGACAGGCCGACGGCGAGGCCCAGCGTCGCAATCCATCCGGGGGTCAATATGGCCGATGTCAGGCTGGTCCGGCGATAAAAGGCCGCATGGCTCCATTGCAACAGGGCGGCGATGACGAGCAGGATGGCAGCTTCTTCATAGTCCAGTCCCTTGAGGAGCGAGAAGATCGCGCCGGCGACCAGCAGCAGTCGGGTAAGCCAGAAAGCGCCGTCCAGCCGCCGGTACAGGCCCGACGCCAGCAGGATCAGCAGCGCCCCGATCATGCTAGCGGCCAGATGCGACGCTTCGACGAAGGGCATGGGGATGATGCCGGCCACCATGCGGAAGCGGCCCGGCACCGCCGGCAGCGAGCCGGAAATGAGCAGGATGGCGCCGCCCACCGCCACCAAAGCGGCGAGCATGATGGGCGCGATCGTCCGGGCAACGGTCTGCGCGCCGCTCGTGACGTTGCGCAGCGGCTGTCGCCAGGCGCGCCGCTCATGCGCGGCGATCAGGACGACCGCGACGAACAGCGGGATCAGATAATAGAGGATGCGATAGGCGATGAGCGCGGCGACCAGCGCCGGCCTGTCGATACGGGGTAGGCTGGCGACGATCACGCCTTCGAATATGCCGATGCCGCCGGGGACATGGCTGATCAGCGCGACGATGATCGCCAGTGCATAGCCCAGGAAGAAGGCCGGATAGAGCGCGGGCGACAGATGGGGGACAAGCACGAACAGCGCGGCGCTGGCGAAGGCCAGGTCGATACAGGCGATGCCGATCTGAGCCAGCGCCTGCGACCGGCTGGGCAACGTCAATGTCCAGCCGAACACATTGACCGGCCGCGTCGCGGATCGCAGCGCGGCCAGCAGCAGGATCGCGCCGCCGAGCAGCGTAGCGCCGATGGCGCGCTGGACCGGAGCGTCGATGGTGAAGCCGCCCAAGGTGAGGCCGGCGGGGTATAGCGTCATGCCCAAGGCCGTCAGTGTGAAAACGCCGCCCCAGAAGGCGAAGCTGGCCGACGCGATGATGCGGGCGACGTCGCCGGGACCTAGGCCGGCCGCGCCATAGATGCGCAGCCGCGCCGATCCGCCGGTGACCAGCGCCAGACCCAGATTATGGCTGAGCGTATAGCTGCAGAAGGACGCCAGCGCCGCCGTGCGCCAGCCGACGGCGCTGCCGATGATGCGCAGCGCCAGATGATCGTAGAGGGTGAGGGCGAGATAGCTGAGGCCGGTCAAAACCGCGGCTGCGATCATCGCGACCGGGGGAATGGCCTGGAAGGCGGCGCGGACGTCGCTCCACCGGATTTCGGCAAAGAGATGATCGAGCGCGATACATGCCAGCGCCGCCACCAGCAGCAACACAACGATGGCCAGGACCCGTCGATATTGGCTGATGCCGACGGGCAGCGCGATGTCGGTCATGATGCCGCGGCGTGCCAGCCGATCGCTCGGCCGATCGCCCCTGACAGAGCGGCGCTGACGGCATCGGCGTCATGATTAAGGGGATGGCCGCCGGGCAGTTGCAGTCGGGTGACATTGGACTGGCGCAAGGCCGGGCAAAGGCTGGCCGCCTCCTCAGCGCCGTGGATGCACAGCAATGGCACCCAACTCAGTCGCCGGGCGGCGGTCGCCGCGTCTTCTTCGGGTTCGTTGAAGGAGAAGATTTCGGATGGCGAGGCGCGCCACTGGCGAGTGGCGCCCGGCACGATCAGGCCGATGAACGCGATCCGTCGACGCAGCGTGGTGGGCACGTAGGGGAGCGACGGCGCGATGACGTCGGCGCCGAAGGACTGGCCCAGCAGCAGCAGGCGCGCCTTCGGATCGACGGCGATGGCGCGGCGCAATCCTTCGGCGATCATGGCACCCGCTTCTTCGGGCGTGCGGCGCGTGCGAAAGAAGCGCAGGCTGTTTTCGGTGACGACGGGGATGCCCCGGCGTGTCAGCCGCTCTGCGACATTTGGTCCCAGTCCCGCGTGAAACCCCATGTCGCCCGACAAATAGAGCGCCACCGCACGTGGCTGGCGCGGGTCGACCACACCTTTCGCAGGCAGCAGGTCGAACAGCGCCGCGTTGCCGATATAGCCGATATACCAAAGTGCCAGCAGCAGGGCGCAGGTCAGGCCGGCAAGCGCGGCGGTCGACCGGCTCATGCCGCATGGCTCCATGCGCTGTCGGCATGGGGCAGCGCGCTCGTCGTTTGTACTCGCCCGCTGCGCTCCAGCTTGCCCCATCCGACCCATGGCCCCAATATGGCGGTGGCGACGGCGCGTATGACGACGCTATACATGATCTGCCGATAGATGAAGCGCTGCGCTACCAGCAGAAGCGCCGGATAGCGTTGCTCGCGCGGCTCCAGACGATAGGCGACGGCCCCGCAGGCGACGTCGATCGCGGTGAAGGCGATCCAGTAGAGCGCCATGCGCAGCACGTCGCTTTGCGTCTGCGCCCAGCCATGCTGGTGGACGCGGAGCGCGGTGTCGAGCGCGCTGACCACCAGCGCCAGGTCGATGATCGGCGATACCAGCGCGAAGCCGATCTGGAACAGCCAGGCCTGGGGCAGGCCGACCCAGGCGAGGCCGGCCGGCTTGCGCTCGCGCCAGATGCTACGATGCTTCCACAGGCATTGCAGCGTGCCATAGGCCCAGCGAAAACGCTGTTTGGACAGCGCGCCGAAGCTTTCTGGGGCTTCGGTCCAGGCGACCGCTTCGGTGTCATAGGCGATGCGCCAGCCGGCCCGCTGCACCGCGATGGTCAAATCCTGATCCTCGGCCAGCGTGTCGAGCGGATAGCCGCCGACGGCGTCCAGCGCCGATCGCCGCCACGCGCCGACCGCGCCCGGAACCACCGTGATCGCGCCGAACCGGGCGAGTGCGCGCCGCTCCAGATTTTGCGCCGTCACATATTCTACCGCCTGCCAGCGGGTGACGAGGTTGATGCGGTTGCCGACCATCGCATTGCCGGCCACCGCGCCGACCGCCGGATCGGCGAACCAGCGGGCGAGGCGGGCGATGGTCAGCGGTTCGAACTGGGTGTCGGCGTCCAGCGCCACGATGATCGGCGCGCTGGCGATATCCAGCGCGCGGTTCAGCGCCGCCGCCTTGCCGCCATTGGTCAGGGTGAGCAGGCGCACACGCGCCTCGTCGGCGAAGCTATCGGCCACGATGCGGCTGGTCGCGTCCGTCGATCCGTCATCGACCACGATGACCTCCAGCCCGACCTGCTGGCTGGCTAGGACGCGCCGCACCGATGTTTCGATCACCTTGGCCTCGTTGAAGGCGGGGATGATGACGGACACAAAGATATCGGGCTGGCTGGCCGGCGGTGCGATCCGGTTGCGTGGCGACCGGCTGCCCAGCGCCAGCCCCGCCAGCATCAGCGCGCGGCCGATGCCGAACAGGATGACCGCGAAGAACAGCCATTTGAGCGTCACCGCGATCGCCGCCAGCACCAGGAATATGGCGACATCCACCCGCACCGCGGCCAGATCAGCCCCACGGACGGGCGGCATCACCTGCACAGGCGTCAGCCCGGCCAGCGCCGACACCGGCACGAAGCGATAGCCGCGCGCCGACAGCGTCTTGATGATGCGCGGCAGCGCCGCCACGGTTTGCGCCCTGTCGCCGCCGCTGTCGTGGAGCAGGATGATCTGCGCCGACCGGTCGGCGCTGCCGTCCTCGACCTGCGCGACGGTGCGCGCGACGATGGCGTCTGCGCCGGGGCGCGTCCAGTCGCCCGGATCGACATGAAGGCCGACATTGAGATAGCCCGCCTTCTGCGCCTCCAGCGCCGGGCCGATCTCGTCCGCCGTGGTCGGCTCCGCGTCGCCGAAATAGGGCGCGCGGAACAGGCGCATCGCCCGGCCGGTATAGGCTTCGACCAGCCGCTGCGTGCTGTTGAGTTCCAGCGACACGCCCCGATCCCAGACCTGCGCCAGATTGGGGTGAGTATAACTGTGATTGCCGATCTCGCTGCCCTGCGCGACGATCTGCCGCAACAGGCGGGGATGCATCATCGCATTTTCGCCGATGACGAAGAAGGTCGCGGGCACATGGGCCTTGCGCAATATGTCCAGGATCGGCGGCGTCCAGACCGGATCGGGACCATCGTCGAAGGTCAGCGCGACCTCATGCGGCCGATAGCCGGTGCGGCGGATGACATAGGGGGTGGGCAGGCTGGCGAAATGTTCGTCGGTGATAAGGCCGCTGGTGCGGCCCGACCCCATGACAATCGTGCGATGGCCGATGGTCGGCACATCGTCGATCCGCAATATCTCGCCATTGCCCTCGACATCGACCGAGTTGAAGCTGGTGAGCCGCCCGATCGCGGCGGGCGGCGTGGCCTTGCCTTGTTTGAGCGCGGCCCAGAAGCCGGGATCTTCCGATCCGAGCCGCCACAGGGCGACGCCTCCGGTCCCCGCCAGCCGCGCCGCGCGGACCTGATTCCAGCCGCTCGCGGCGTCCAGCATCCAGACATGGTGGACCTGCCCGTCCTGCTGATAATCGAAGCTGGCATTGCCTGACGCCGGATCGAAGCGGATCGCCGCACCGCTGTCATGCGCGGAGAGCCAGGCGTCTTCGATCGACAGCGTGTCGGCGTTTTTCACGCCATCGGTCCAGTCATAGGCATAATTGCCGATCGCGACGATCGTCTTGGTGGCCGGGACGACTTTCAGCGCGGCGTGGAGCCGTTGCACGAACCAGGGCTGGGCGGCGATCGGTCCGGCCGTGTCGCCGATATAATGCTGGTCATAGTCCATCAGGAATAGCCGGTCGGCCAGCCGGCCATAGCGGGCCAGATTCCAGCCGGCGTCATCGACCGGGACGGTCAGCGTCAGCAGCAGGTGGTGATCGTGCAGGATGGACGCCGCCTGACGGAGGAATGCGAGATAGTCGCCCTGCGCCCCCGCCGGCAGCGCCTCGAAATCGAAGACGACGCCGGCCGCATGCATTGCGCGCAACGCCGGGATGAGATGCTCGAGGAAGGCCGTGCGCGCGTGATGATCGTGCAGAAGCGCCGCCGTCCCGGCGCTGTCCCATGTGCCGTCGTCGACGTTCTGGACGACCGGCAGAATCTTGGGGCGGCGATGCGCCGCCCGCATGATCGCGGCAAAGGCGGGGTCGGCCGTCACCTTCAGCGGGTGGGTTGGGCCGGTGACCGACAGCAGGGCCGGGGCGATCCAGTCGATATGATCGACATGCTGCCGCAGCGAGGCGCGGCTGGCGTCGTCCCAAGGCACATAGAAGGCGGCCGTTACGGGATGAGCAGAAAGGATAGAGCGGCCGTGCGGCAACCATTGGGCAAAACCGGCGCGCAGCTTGGCGCTCAGATGACCTAGCTTCTGACCGATGCCTTCGGCGCGCGGGCGTTCCATCTGCAACGGAACGGCCGGCGGGGTGGGGACATCGACGATGGTGAGGGCGAAAGCCAGCGCGGCAAGCAGAATGGCGACCAGCATGATGAACAGCGCAGGCAGGGTGATGCGCCGCCGTCGCCCGCTGGCGTCGTAGAAGATCGGCCTTTGCATCGTTCATCCGTGCTTTGGAGAGGCGGCGCAACAGGGGAGGCGCCGCCTCTCGCTCCACGGTCGAGATAATGACCGCAGCCATTGATACGACAGGTCGAAGATCAGGAGGATGAGCGCTTCATTACAGTTTCTTCATGACGGATAGGCTGCCAGAGGTCCGGTCATTCCCTGGCTGTCTCGCTGCTCCAGACCGACCGAGGCCCCGACGCCGCCAGACTGGCGAGCTGGATGAATTCCTGCCGCCAATAATTGGACCGCACGCCTGCGCTATCCTCGCGGTTATATCGCACCATCTCCACCAGCCCGTTCGGTCGGACAGGCCGACATTGAAGTCGCCGTCGAGCTGCTGCAAGATCATGGAACCGACATGGCGTCCATCGACCGCGAGCGATTTCTGGCGAATATGGCTGCCGACGCAGAGCGATTGTCTCGTCTGGTGCGGCGGCTGATGGAATTGGCGCGGGCCGATGTGACGATAGGGGTCTAGGTTGGCCATCGATTCGGATGCGCTGGAGGTGGTGCTGACGATTCTAGGCGATAATGCGCAACAGGCTGGCGCGTCGCGTCTGGATATCGTTCTGGTCGTGCGGGAGGGTATCGCCTGCTTTGACCTTGTCGATGACGGGCCGGGCATTCCTCAGGGCGACCGAATCCGATTTTTCGATCCCTTCTTCACCAGCAAGCGCGATCGGGGTGGGACGGGGGTGGGCTGGCCATCGCCCGATCGCTGCTGGAGGGCTATCGCGGCGCGTTGCAATTGCTGTCTTCAGCCTGCGGCGCCCATTTTCGCATTCTCTGCCCGGTAGCCCCCGATATCGCTGCATGACATTTTTTTGAAAAAACCGTTTGACCGACTCA